>CAITDX010000085.1 GCA_903891335.1 uncultured bacterium | reverse complement strand
CGAGAATCTTACTGATTGAAGACCATCGCGGTTTAAATAACTTGATAAGTCGAAATTTATCTCATGATCACGTACTTGATCAAGCTTTTACTTTGGAGGAGGGGCAGTTTTATCTGGACACAAATACCTATGATGTGCTCATTCTTGATCTTGTCCTTCCCGACGGTGATGGTTTGAAATTTGCACAAAATTTTGACCAAAAGCAACGTCTGTTGCCTATCCTGTTTCTCACTGCAGAGACAAATTCTGAGCAAAAACTTCAGTGTCTGCAGTTTAGTATCAGTGATTATCTCAATAAGCCATTTCGGATTGCAGAGCTTAAGGCGAGAGTTGCGGCGCTTATACGCAAAACAAGCGTAATTAACCCAAGGAAAATACTCGTTAGTGGAAATATTAGTTTAGATAGTGACACCCATCAACTGGTTGTTGATCAGCGTAATTTTCGACTTAATCGCAAAGAATTTCTTCTCCTGAAACTTTTTCTGGAAAATCCTGACCGAGTTTTGAGTAAGGAATTGATTGTAAGCCGAGTTTGGCCAGATGACAGAGCTCTTTTTGGTAATAGCTTGGCAACAATTATTGCCAGCTTGCGTCGTAAATTAGGTCAACACACCATCGTCACAATTAAGAGTCAGGGGTACGTGTTGCGCTCTCGTTGAAATCAAAGTGTCCTTTGCCACTCACGTAGCCTCCCATGAGGTGTAAATGAACATGATGCACATCTTGTACTTGCCTGCCAACATTCATAAAAAGTTTATAGTTGTCGGCAATTCCTAAGTCTTTGGCAACTCGACGGGCAGTTTTGAGAAGCTTGGCATAAAACAAGTCATTGTCGAAATCAACTTCTTCCAAAGTGGCATAGGGTTCCTTGGGGATAATTAGGACGTGAACAGGAGCTTTGGGATAGAGATCATTGATCACAATAAAATCATCATCTTCAAAGCGAACCGTGGCAGGAATTTCCCTGCGAATAATTTTGCTAAAAACAGAATCAGACATAAGAATCCTTTTTAGGTGTACAGTTGTTGTACTAGGTCAATAATTTGTTGCAAACTAAGGCTGCTGGCGGTTTGATTGCGATGTTTCACAGAGCCATTCAAGAGCATTTTGCCGCTGGCATGATAAAACCAAGTGGCTTTGGGATCAAGTTGCATGATTTGCTTGTGGAGTTTATCAAGAACCAGATCGGCATCGGGGCGAACTTTGATTCTGATGTGACCAAACTCTGAGTCTTTGCGAATTGCCAAAACATAGCCTTTAAGTTGTGCCAACTTAATAGTTTCATCGTTTTGTGTTTCTAACGCCAGACAGTTACCGGCTTTAATTTCGAAATCAATGCCTTTGGCTTGGATGATTTCTTCAGCTTTGAGGCGATTGGTCATCTCAGCATAGGCACAGTCGAGGGCGCACATACCAAAGTGGAGTTGAGAATCATCATCGTGAGGATCAATTGACTCATGGCCATGAATCAATTGATGGAGGGTAAAGACAAAGCGATTGGTTTTGGCTTCCGGCCAGAAGACTTCGCCAAAGTGGTCGACATCAAGTACGATTTTGACTATTTCTACCAAAGCTTGGTCGTCGCTAATTTCGGGACGGACTTTTTTGAGATAATCAAAAACTAAGGTGGCAGCACAAATTTCTCGACTCGCTTTTTCCACCTGATGGTGATCAAATTCACCTAAACCCGTATCGACATGGGTGATTTCATGAAGTTGGCAATCATAGTCTTTCTCAGCAGTTTCCAGGTCAATCGTATCTCCAGGGTTGACGAAAGCGACTTTGGCGCTAGCATAGCGTTGGCTGTCAAACCGCTTGAGCAGCCAGACAGAGGCGATGGCATCTAGGTCGGGGGCGTGGTGGGTAACAATGAGCTTGCGATCTTGAGTAGTCATAGTATGCATTCTAGCATAAGTGAACCAAGTCAAGATAGGTTGCCATGAGGCATTTTGAGCTCTGTACTGTATTGTTTGGAAAAGTCTGCTAAACGACACCAAAACCAAGTTATGTAGCTTGGTTCTAGTGTGTCCCTCACCGGGAAGTATGTAGTACTATACAGTTGTTTATAGAAAAATACACAAGCAAAAAAGATTGATCAATTCGAATATAATTTATCTTTATGGCTAACTAGTTTTGACACTATAGGTCTATTTTTTTCCAGCATTTTCTGCAAAGATTCGCTTGATGAGGTGCCAGAGTTGTTGCAAAAGCCATGATGTAATTTGCCAGACTAAACGAAATGGCCAGCTAATGATCAACCAAGTCAGGGGGAGACGATCTTCCTCTCCCCTCACCCAAGCCGAGACTACCAGCCAGGCTTGCTGCTCTTGCAAAAAAGTAGCTACGACTTGATGTTTGCGTCCAGCAATAGTTTTGGAAAATTTGATTTTGCCATCGGCTTGCTCATCACGAAAATCAGGATAAGCAATCGTCTTCTCTAGATCAGTTAGCGAGATGGCTCGTCTCGAAATTCGCTCGCGAGCGTGCGTGCTTATGATGACTTTAGCCATTGGCAGACCTCTTCCAAGCTAGCCAGTTTATTTGTAGTACTGGTGCGCTCTTTCCATTCAATTTGTTTGCCATTGCGTGCCGATACTACTAGTCGCACCGGAACACCAAGGAGGTCGGCAGCAGCAAATTTACTTCCTGCAGATTCGCTGCGATCGTCAAGAAGCACACTCACGCCTTGTTTGGTCAGTGCTTGATACACTTCTTGGGCATATGCCTCTGCTCCATTGAGGGCAAGGATAATTGCTTGAGCTGGGGCAATTGATGTTGGCCAGATGATACCTTGCTCGTCATGATATTTCTCAACGATCACTCCCATACAGCGACTGACACCGATACCATAGGAGCCCATAATGGGATAGTCTCTACTCCCATCGGCTTTGGTAAAGGTCACATCGAAATCTTTGGCAAATTTTTGTCCAAGGTCGAAAACATTACCTACTTCTGAAGCACGAGCGGCTTGTAGGGTAGCGCCACATTTGGGACAGGCATCACCCGCTTTGACCTTCGCAATTTCTTGGTTGACGCAGTAATCACAGGCATCACAGTAGAAAATATCATCTTCACCTGCATCAGTGAGGACCATGAATTCATAAGAAACTTTTTCAGTGAAATTACCACCTGAAGCTTCAGTGGCTTTGGCAGTGAGGCCAAGGCGCTGGAAAATACGCAAGTATGCTTGTTTGACTTCAGCATAGAAACGATCAAAATCAGCTTGAGTTTCATGGAAGCTATACATGTCTTTCATCAGGAACTCGCGGCCGCGCAAAATACCTGATTTGGAGCGTAATTCATCGCGATATTTCCACTGAATTTGGTAAAGCGCGAGTGGTAAATCTTTGTATGAATTAATCACTTCTTTGGCAAGTGGAGTGACGATTTCTTCATGACTCTGGCCGAGGGCATAGTCTTTGCCAGTGCGACTTTTGAGCTTAAATAGCACGTCAATTTTGTTCCAGCCGTCAGTGGCGAGCCAGTTGGCTTTGGGATGCAGGGCTGGCATCAAGACTTCTTGACCACCAACTGCATTCATTTCTTCACGAATAATCTTCTCGATATTGCGCAATACCCGCAATCCCAAGGGGGTGTAGGTGTAAACGCCAGCCATGAGTTGGCGGACATAGCCAGCTTGGACGAGTAATTGGTGATTGATGGTGTCGGCATTGGCCGGCGGATTTTTGCTAACTTGAAAGGCAAGTTTGGATAGTTGCATGATAGCGTAGTATAGCAATGAAGCTTGTTTATAGCCAGTCGGCTAAGCCTTTGGCAAAGAGGTTGCCTAGACTGAGATAGTTAGTCTTTGATGCTTGAGTGAGGCGATGCGCTGGCTGAGCGATAGAGTTGCTGACGAGCAGCTGGTCGATTTGACTGGCTTCAATTGTCTCCAAACCGTCATTGCAAAAAATGCCATGAGTGGCAATGAAAGTGACGCGTTTTGCACCTTCTTTTTTCAGTAAATTTGCACTCTCAGCCACTGTACCACCAGACACAATGACATCATCAAAAATGAGTACGTTTTTACCAGTCACTTCTCCACCGTGTAGGGCGTGAGCAGTGACTTGGCCAGTGCTTAAGTCGCGACTTTTATCGATGTTGAGTAATGGTGCGTCGATGCTTTGAGCAAAACTGCGAGCTCGTTTCAAACCACCAAAATCAGGACTTACTACTACGGCATTTTCAAGTTGACCAGTGCGTTTAAGTTCATCAATGAAGATCTGTTTGGCAGAGAGATGATACGTTGGGACTGAGAAAAAACCAGGAATGCTGGGATTGTGCAAATCAAGCAAGAAAATTCGGTCAATGAAAGTGTTAGACAAGACATTGGCCACGACTTTGGCAGCGATAGCCTCACCTTCTCGAAAGACTTTATCTTGGAGTGAATAACCCATCCAGGGAATGATTAGGGTTAGTTCTTTGGCGCCGAGGCGCTCCAGCGCATCGACCAACAGGAGGGTTTCTAAAACATGCTCATCGACGGGGGTTGAGAATGATTGCACTAGGCAGATTTTTTGACCGCGAACCTTGTCTTCATCGGTGATATACACGCGTTTTTCATCGTTGGCAAATTTAGTAATTTCAACAGGAACGAGGGTGCTACTTGAGTCAAGTTTTTGGAGTGCGGTAAGAATTTCCTGAGCCAAAGCAGGGTTAGAGGAGCCAGAAATGATGTTCATGGTGCTATTATAGCAAAACTATGGCGTCTGTGCTGTTTTGAGCCTGGATTTTTTGAGGCGATGAATGGCGAGTTCTAAGCTGACTGCTCCGAGAAGTACGCCGGTAAATGCGGCACCTACATCGCCAAAGGCTTGTTGATTTGACATATTTATAACCGTTTCAATAGCTCCATTGAGAGCCAAGATAGAAGCAAGCAGCAGCTGAAAAGATCTTTTGGTTAGCCAAGTAGCTACGGGATGCTCACTAATGGTATAAAGTGTGTGTTTGGTCAGCACTGCTCCCATCGCTAAACAAGAGCTAAAGCCATAATTACCGATATGATTCGCCAAGACTCCAATTGCTTCTGCAAGCTGGCGCCTTCTTTCTAGGTCTGCGACTCCGGCGTGAGGATGAGAGTAAAAATCAAGGGCAATAATGCCAAGATTGAATAATACTAGAGCGACAATAGCGATATCTTCGCTGAGAGAGCTTTTATTTTCTATGATTCGAGCGTGCTCTGTTTGCTCGGCTAATTTTTCAGTTGCCATTTTTTGCTATTTTAACAAGCATTTTTGAACTTGTCTGATCTAGTTTACAATAGAATCAAATGAAAAATGCATGGATAATTAATGCAGTAGCACTGCTGTTAGTAGTGCTAGGAATTATTTCACAGCGGCAAGCTGACGATTTGTTGGATCTGGCAGACGAAATAACTACTGCCACCTCAGTTTTCACGGGATCTGCTGCTGCACAACAAACATATTTGGTCGAAAAAGTAGTCGATGGCGATACAATTAAAGTTCGCATGAATGGGTCTTTAGAAACGGTGCGTTTGGTGGGAATTAATACCCCTGAGTCAGTTGATCCGCGCAAGGAAGTAGAATGTTTTGGTGTGCAGGCTAGCGATGTGTTGGAAGAAATACTGTTAAATCAATCAGTGACGTTGCAAAGTGACGACACTCAAGCCGACCGTGATCGCTATGGTCGTCTGCTTCGCTTTGTTTTTCTCGATGGTCAAGATGTAGGTTTATGGCTCTTGCAGGAAGGATACGCTCGAGAGTCGCTCTATAGTGATACGCCACATGTTTATCGGGATGCCTATCTTGCTGCAGAACAAGCCGCTCAAGAAACTGGGCGGGGACTGTGGGGCGAGGGGGTGTGTAAAAAATAGGTTGATTGTTGGAAGTTGAGTTCACAAAAAAAAGACGCATGAATGCGCCTTTTTTAAAAGTGAGTCGGGTGGGACTCGAACCCACGACACTCTGCTTAAGAGGCAGATGCTCTAACCGACTGAGCTACCGACCCGTATTTGTGCTCGAGCAATCGAGTATTATAGCAATTTTTTAGAAAAATTGTGCACCTGAGAGGGATCGAACCTCCACAAACCCAGTTCCGAAGACTGGTGCCCTATCCATTAGGCCACAGGTGCATATTTTAATTTCCAACTATTATTTTCTATTTCTGTTTTTTTTCTATGACAATTAGAACACCTCACATCACATTTTGCCACCTCGCTTTTAATGGTATCTAAGGATGCCCCACTTTGTATTATACGCCCTATTGTATTGGTTTTAGCTTTTCTATTTCGATGATCAAACTCCAAAACTAAAATATTGGATTCGCCACAGTCTATACAGGGATGAGATACCAAATATGGTCCAAGAAAATCCCAGGCTGTTTTTTGCAAAATAACATTTCTCTTGCGAGCTTTCTCGATATAGTAGCGCCTGTTTTTACTGTAGTGATCTTTAATATATGTTCTAGAGCATTTTTTACAGTAACTTTGTAGCTTACTGTTTTTGATTTTCCAATTAAATTCAGTTTCATTAAGTATTTCCATACACCTGTGGCATTTTTTAGGCATGTTTGCAGTATATCACTTCGAATTTAAATAATAATTCGAATCTATTGCTCTATTTTAGAATTATAATTTTTGTGAAATGATGATGGCTAAACTATAGTATAATCACGCTGTTTCAATTGCTCTTTTATATCTTAAAATAATTTCTCAAGCCGAGATGGCGGAATGGTAGACGCGCACGTTTCAGGAGCGTGTGGAGCAATCCATGGAGGTTCAAGTCCTCTTCTCGGCACCGTATTTATGGCATATAATACGGCGTTGTTATGCCCGGGTGGCGAAATGGTAGACGCGCAGTCTTGAGGTGGCTGTGGAGTAATCCATGGAGGTTCAAGTCCTCTCCCGGGCACTTTTTGTCTTTTCGCGGGCAATTAGCTCAGTTGGTTAGAGCACCGCGTTTACATCGCGGGTGTCGGGGGTTCGAGTCCCTCATTGCCCACATCAATACTGATGTGGCAGTGGTAATTTGAGATAAATTGTTTAAAATATAAGCTTGTTGATTGACCAAAGCGCCAAGCTAGCCAAGTTGGTCACGGCACATGTCTGAAAAACATGGGATCTTGGTTCGATTCCAAGGCTTGGCACGCTGTTTTGTAAAACAGCACGCACGTTAACTTACTTACCTAAGAATGACCAGAGCATTTGCTTGAGGAAATCAAGCACTGCTTTGAAGATATCGGCACCAATCATGATGCCTTTAGTGGCAGCTTTTTCAGCTGCACGGGCGATAACTTTATTGCGTTGGTTCTGAAAATCTCCATAATTGTTCATGTGGACAATTATACTGGCCTCTTTGGTAAAAATAAACGCGAGAGTAGTTCAGTGGCTAGAATGTTTCCTTGCCAAGGAAAAGGTCGCGGGTTCGAATCCCGTCTCTCGCTCCAGATTGTAGTCCGCCCACCCCCCCCATCTCAAGTTGCTTGTTGAAGATTCTGTTTTTTTTCTTCATACTAATTAAAGACGTATGAAGAAGTTTGCTTTGGTATTTTTCTTTCTTATCTTTTTTGGGTTGGTTCGGCCCAATCCACTCTATGCTGCAGTAAGTTTGGTTGATATTAATACAGCGATTGTAGCTGAAGTTACGAGCGCCGGTCCTGAGTATATTGCTGCTGACAGTGAAGGAAATGTTTATATCTCTGGCTATGGAAGCAGTACGGTCAAGAAATTTAATGCTCAAGGTGAGCTTTTATTGGAATTTGGTGCGTATGGTACTGGCGATGGTGAGTTCGATTCTCCAGTTGGCATCGCAATTGATTCTAATGGTAATATTTTCGTGGCAGATCGGTCTTTGAGTAGAGTGCAGAAATTTGATAGCAGTGGTACGTTTGTTGCGAAGTGGGGCAGTAGCGGTTCTGCTGATGGACAGTTTGCTAGTGGAGGCTTAGGTGGTGTAGCTGTTGATTCTACGGGTAATGTCTATGTTGTTGATTCATATAATGACCGAATTCAAAAATTTGATAATGATGGTAATTTCATCTCCAAATGGGGATCAAATGGCTCAGGCGATGAACAATTTTTCTTTTATTCTCCAGCTGATATTGTTATCGATAGTTCTGGTAATTTATATATTTCTGATAGTGGCAACAATCGTATTAAAAAATATACTCAGGATGGAGTGTATCTGAGTAGTTTTGGTTCTGTTGGCTCGGCTCCTGGACAACTCTCGACGCCAACAGGTTTGGGAATTGATCCATCTGACAACATTTATGTCGCTGATTACGACAATTCTCGCATTCAAATTTTTGATGGAACGGGAAGTTTTGTTGAAGAGTTTGGTAGTTATGGGAGTGGTCCTGGAGAATTTGAAAACACCATTGATGTTCTTTATGGTCCTCTCAATAACCTAGTTTATGTGTTGGATTATGCAAGTAGGATCCAGTTTTTTGATACGGGCAGCTATAGTCCCACTCCTGACCCTACTCCCACTCCGACCCCAACACCAACAGTGTCACCGACATCCACTCCAACCCCAACATCGACACCATCTTCTGATTCTGGATCTAGTTCCAATTCCAACACGAGTTCCAATACTAGTTCAAGCGCAAGTTCATCTCCAAGCACTCCTCAACCAACACTCACTCGAACAAGATTGAGTGGTGTTCGCGCCAATACGACTACTACTGCTACCTCAAGTAGTGATTTAGATGTGAGTGTCTCACCAGTTAGTGAAAATACCTCAGCAGACAATTCTCAAAACAGCGGTTCAAATGGTAGAAATGATGCTACTAACCCCACCCCCAATGAGAGCATCAAAAATAGCATTCAAGCCATGTTAAATGATAAAGGGACAATATATCTCTTGGGAACACTGAGCGCGGCAGCTATGTCCTTGGCGATTTACAAACTTTATCAGAGTTTTATTGGTGAAGTGTGACCCCTCCCTTGTATTTGAGGTTTAGCTTTTTTTCTTTTGATTTCCAAAAATACGTCCCAAAAGAGTGTTTCTTGGTCCAAATATTATTAAAGCTATTATGCCCCAGTCAACTAACAGTCGTATTTTTTTGATGAAGTTTAAAATTATTTATTTTTCTCTATACCCCACAACATATTCGTAAAGAATCGACCAGCCACAGCCAACGGAAAAGGCAAAGAGTAATTCTTCTATTGGCACACCTTTGACGTATATGTCGAACAAATTGGCTTTCATATAGACAACATCTACATATGAGGGGAAAAGTGTTTTGAAGGCAGTGAAAAATATAAAATAAAACATCATAAACAATCCCCCAGCTGCAAAAGATTGGGTTCGCAAATCAGATCTGCACATAATCATATATGCCGCGACAAGTGGGCCAAGGAGTGCTAAACTGATAATTGAGTGCTGAGGAAAAAAAACTTCCATTAGTACGAGAAAAGTTATTCCACCTACGTATGGTTTCCAATCTTTTGCCATGGTTTTATTTTTTGGCATTTTGACTAAACGTTTCTTGAAGGTAAATTCATAAATCGAAGATGCGATGCCGCCGATAAAAAAAGAAAAGATGAAATCCTCTATTCCTAGTCGCACAAATCCAAAATCGCCAAAGTAATACGGCGGATTCCAATATTCAGGAATAAAAAAAGGAGCTGTCAAGGCGAGTGGTAGACAGGCTACTCCGCCCCAAATGAGCTGTTGGCGGAGATCTGGCCTAGTGAGATAGATAAGCAGATATGGTATGCCAAGTAATAAACTGCCAAGTAAATAACCACTTGCGAGAGGAAGTTCGAGGTGCATCCATTCAATAGTAAATTATTTTTGACTGAAATGCACGAGTTAGCGGGCTACTTGTGATCCTAGGTTTGCGGGTGGAGTTTCACCTTTGAGTGCATGTTTGATCGGGGCATCGTGCTTAGCAAGAGTACTAGCTTGTCTTAGGTCATAGCGCAAAACTCCTTCTTTATGAAGTGCGTAGAGTTTTTGCCAGGAGTGGCCAATTTCGGTAAAATGCTGGATTCCATTAAGTATCGGAGTACCGTATTCACCAAAAGTCCAATCAACGCGTTCTCCAATTAGTTTGAGTAGCATTTGGTAGGATGGGCGATTTTCCTTAAAAAGCTTGATAAACGCAGTATATTCTCCACTATAGCGCAAGGGATCACTGCGTTTTTTGAGACTAGGATCATTGGGTGGGAAAATCTGGTCAAGTCGCCACAGCCAGCCTTGTCCTTCTTTTGTATTTGGATCCTCCATAAATTTTTTGAGTGACCATAGCCACGCTTCAATGAGAAAAATAAGATGATCTTCGATGTTGAGCGGATGAACTACTCCCTTTTGAGTATTCACCTCTCCTCTTTCCTTAATGCGCATAGGTTGAACAATTGGCGTGATGTCTCGTTCCCATAAATAGGCAATGGTGGAAATGAGTTCATTTTTATTTTCTTCAAGTGGGACTAATGCACCCATCAACCATCGCTCGCGGCCATATTTCTTTCCAGCAGCTACTAGTGCCTCAAGATTTGTTGTTACTCTTTGATATGAACCAGGGGTGTCGGTAAACCAATCGAAGGTTTGTTCATTGGTGGAAATGTAGTTGATGGTGAGATAGGTGAAAGGGAGACTCGCCAAGCGATCAATTTGCGCAGGAGTGAGCGTTGAGCCATTGGTGTAAATTTGCAGACGCATCATCTTGTCCGCATCTCTGCCAGCATTGACCTGCTCCATCGCTGAAAGAATAGCCTCAATCCGAGGCCAATCAAGCAGTGGTTCTCCTCCATCAAGTGAAAGTTCGCGGAGTTGTGGATAGCCATTTTCTCCAAGTTGTGCACCTTCCTGAACAAGTTGCACTAAGTCCTCTGTGGGAATCATAACTCCCTGTTTTTTGATCTCTTCATTGTGTGCTCGAGCAACTCGTAAGAGTCGTATCTTGCCTTGAGCAGGGTCAGAAGCCAAAATTCCTCGTGAGCAGTGGACGCAATTATGATTGCAGCGCATATCAGCAATCACATGTACTCGAGAAACAGTTCTACCCTCTTCGATTTCTCGAATTTCCTCTGGAGTGTATTCGTAGAGTTTGGTGTTTCTTGGTTGGATGGGAATAAGATGCTCAGCTTCAAGTTTCTCTTGTAGTGCAAGAAATGGTTTCAGAATACCTTGTTTGAGACTTTCAACCCAAGGTTGAATTACTTCTGGGTCGATTAACTGGTCATCGCTCAGATTACTCACTTCAATATGAGGAATCGCCATCGACCTCCATTCTTCTGTGTGAGTGGCGAAGAAATCTTGTAGGAGTCGCTGAGCTTTTTGTGCCTTAGTATCATCTAGGATACTTTCTTTTTCTTCTGTAACTTCACTTTCACCTGTCATGAAGTATGTTATACTCCCTTTTTTTCATTTGCGATATATCATAGGAATATGTTTGCGATCCAGCCGCTTTTATTACCAGAATATTTTATTTCTAAAAAACATTCTAGTCAGGATGCTGCCTCATCTTTACAAAATGTATATAAATATTTTTTCCTTTCTTGGGAAGATGCGCTCTGGCATTTGCTAAAGGTGTATCAGGTTGCTCTAAAAGCAACCATATTGCTGCCAAATTTTTTCTGTGGCGATGTGATACAACACATGCGAGATCATGATTTGCGTATCCAACACTACTTAGTCAATGATCGCTTGGAAGTTGATGAGCAAGATTTCATTAAACAATTGCGCCAACAGCAACCACAACTGGTAGTTATCTTTCATCCAGTTGGTATTACGAGTAATCTATTCAAAAACACTAAGAAATGGATGTCTCTCCTACAGAAAGATGTCATTCTAATTGAAGACTGCGTGCATCGAGTGATCGATGCTAGTGATTTGCGTAGGCAGCAGTTTTTACATAAGCGACATTTTATGATTGATAGTTTGCGCAAAGTGGCACCCATACAAGGAAGCTTTCTTTATTCTACTGAAATTATTACGATGCCTAGTTCATTTCAGCATCTCATGACCTTGCCCTATCGAATCGGCGTGCTGACGTGGTGGATAGTGATGCAGCTATTTTTACTACTCGCTCATTATTCTTCTTGGCAGAAACTGGAGTTATTTGCAAATCTTTTGGCTGAAAGAGCAATGCTTGTGGGGTATCGACTAATTGGCAAAAATTATACGGCAGCTCCAGGATTTAGCTTTTTTCGTAAGTGGGTTTTGAAGCTTAATCATGACGCGCTCGCTCAGAAAAAAATTCATCAGTACGCTCGCTACGATCAGGCTCTGCGAGGGCTTTTGTCAAACGTCAAGGAAGTCGCTCTGCCAGTCATAGATACGGCAGACTATGGTTGCTTGCGCGCATATCCACTGGTGGTGACTGACTTAAAAAAAGCAGCGGCTTTCTTAAATTATTGTCGCAGTAATGGCCTGCTTTTACGTTATGAACTCAATGATGGACCATGGAGTCAATTTAAGAAAGCTTTTTACTTGCCGATGGGTTTGCAGGTAAGCAATGCAACTGTTGAGCAGGTGATTAACTTGATGACTCATTTTTTTTCTAATTCCAGATGAGGATTGGTTTTTTCCTAATTATTTGATATAATAATAAGTTATGGGATATATAGATCGAGGCTATTTACTGCCATTTGCAATGGATAAGAAATTGTTGGTTTCGGAGCTTCCTCCAAAAATTGAAACAGACATCCCGCAACCAGTTAAAGGTGGGAGTGGTAAAATTTATCGTCTTTTTGCCGGAGAATCTTCAATCGCAGTCATTGATTTAAATAGCTCAGCAAAACTCGAAGCAGCTATTAAGCATGGTTTTTTGACTTTCGAACTCATTACTCGTCCAGCTCCAAAAGAACGGCGCTACAATATGGACTTTGATGCCAAGCGATTTGTTGGTGCAGCCATTTGGTATTTAGAGCAAATGGGTAATAATGTAAGTACTTGGAGAACGGAGTGGAATTATGGCAATAATTTCGAACAGTACCGAGAAAATCTCAAAAATGCAAAAGAATCACATGAAACTGCTTGGTCGCAGGCTGCATGGGAGACTTGGACTGGTAGATTGGCTCTCGCACATGGGTATGATCAGGTGGTGGCTCGTTCAAAAACAGATATTAGTGCAAAAACATACATTTTTGATTTTATTCGCTCAGCTTTTTAACACCACAAGGAACTATTTTTGGTAAATTGAGTAGCTGTCATTTTCGATCGCTATGAGCTTATCTTTGACGAGACTCAATAGCGCCTGCTCCACTTTATTTTCATCTGTTTTGATTTGCGTTTTTAAGTCGTCAGCACTCATGTGCTGTGCTTGTAGTAAGAGTTTCAGAATTTGACCTCGAACTTGTCGTAACGAGCCAGCGAATTTACTTTGCTTTATGTGATGCTTACTGAGGCGACTGGGATTGGGTAGGACTGTTTTCAAGTATGCTCCATAGTCCATCAGCGCCCAGTACCATTCTCTAGGTCGTTGTCTATGCAGATATTCCGAGATACAAGGCAAAATTTCTTTATCCGTGACTTGCGTTTGGCCAGCAAAAAAATGATACAGAAAAACGCTGCGAATATTGGTTTCAATTAAGGTCACCGGCTGATTGTAGGCAAAAGCACAGATCGCTGCTGCCGTATAACTACCAATGCCAGGAAGTTGTTGTAACTCTGCCTCCGTCTGAGGCAAGTAAGTTGTTCGTTGGCTGAGTTCAAAAAGATAGCGAGCGCGTCGATTGTAGCCGAGCCCTTGCCAGAGAGTTAGTACTTCACTCAGGGTTGCTGCAGCGAGACTCGCTAAGTTCGGAAAACGTGCTAAAAAAGTCTGATATTTAGGGACTACCCGACTCACTTGTGTTTGTTGCAGCATCAACTCAGAAACCAAAATAGCGTAAGGATCATGGGTTAATCGCCAGGGAAGATCATGTCGACCGTAGCGTTTATACCAATCCATAATGAAAGTTTGGAAAGCATGCATGAGTGGTGAGGTGTAAGAGCAAAATTAACAATCAGTGCCAAGGCCACCAACGCAGTTTTCAGTAGGAGGCGTGCCTTTTTCTGGACATTTTTCAGAATACATGCACGCATCGTCAGAAATTGATTGCAATTGTGTGCTGATATCTTCTTCCTTTGGTCCAAAGCTAATTAAAATTTTATCCAAGTCCATGAATTCATACTGCCCGAATTGACCATTAGCTTGGCCATTGACCCGAAATTTCAGTTCATTTTGCTCATCAGTGCAATAGCGCTCGCCGGTATCAAGCACCAAACAATCTTGAGAGAATTCGATTCCTAAACTCTTTAGAAAATAGCCAATCGTTACCCCTTCTCGATGTTTATGAATGACGTCGCCATTACCATCATGAAGGTGAGTGTTGGCATTTAACTCCTTTTCTTCAGTTGATTGATATTTCTCTTGAGTTAGATCAAGTTGTTGACCATTGAGGTAGATTTTAATATCGGCATGCTCGTGGGTTTTTTCTCCAAGCGCTTCCTCACCGATCTTAGGAGCTTTGAGCAAAGCAGCGTTGATCAGAGTACGAAAATCCTCGAGTGTGCGGGGATTAGGAATGCGCTCGCCACCCAGGAAAAAACTAGGAGTGCTATTGACCCCCAACTGTCGCCCCGAACTCAGATCGCGCTCCACCCGCTCGCGCACCTCTTTCGAAACAGCATCAGCACGGAATTTTTCGAGATCAAGACCCAATTCTTGAGCATACCCCTCAAATACTTGGCGATCAGAATTAGTTTTGCCACCCCACTCCGTTTGCTTAGCAAACAATAAATCAAACATTTCTTGATATTTACCTTGGAGGTGTGCTGCCTCTGCCGCCAGTGCAGCATTGAGAGCATTGCGATGGCCGGTCAGCGGAAAATATCGATACACAAATTGAACTTGTCCGCCGAATTCCTCTTCCAGGTTTTTCATGAGTGGATAGTAGGTGCCACAAACACTGCATTCAAAGTCGAGATATTCAATCAAAGTGACAGTTGCTTGAGAATTGCCTCTTACGTGATCAGCAGCAGTAATAGTTAGTAATTCTTGCTTAGCATCATTTACTGGTGATTCAGCAGCAGGTTTGGTCATTTGTCTGGCAAACCAGACTCCTGCTCCAAATATAAGTACGGTGACAACGAGCATCGTCAGGACGAATTTGTCTTTGAAAAAGGCACTGATTTTAGACATGTGATTCTTTCACGATGAGATGGTTATTGTAGGTACTTTTTCCAGGTGATGTAGGTAGTACGGACAACGATGAAAATTGGAACTGCCAATAGTGCTCCCACCACTCCGAAAATTTTGCCACCAATCAAAATACCCAAGATCGAGACGAGTGGATTAATGTCGACACTGGCTTTCATGATGCGTGGCACAATTAGATTGTTTTCGAGTTGTTGGACGACTAGATAAAGGATAGTAGTAGCCAGAGCTGCTGGCCAGCCAAAAGCAAGGAAGGCCACAATGACTGCGGGGACAGCTGAGAAAACCGGACCAATATTGGGCACAATTTCCAGTAAACCAGCAATCAAAGCCAGGGGTAAAGCATAGGGTACGCCGATTAACACCAAACCAATAAAGGTGGTTAAGCCAATTACTGACATTAAGATAATTTGTCCGCGAATCCAATTGCCAAGTTGCGCATCAAGTTCGTTGAAGAAACTTTTGAGCGCCTCTTCTCGACCACGATCAAGAATTTTGGCGAAATCTTTAATCAAGCGAGGTTTCTCTAGGGAGAAGTAGATGGCGATGACAACTGTGGTGAGAGCTACAAAGGCACCAGAAAAGGTTGAGCCAATAACCGTCAAGGCTGTGCCGACAGAGGTGCCGAGTGCTTCCAGTAGACTGCGGACGCCGTTGAAGTCGACCTCGAAGTTACTGAGGCGATCAGCAAAACCATTGGGAAGTTGTACATTTTGAAGGAATACTGAAACTTCTTTAATCAGAGGCGGGAAAATAAAGGCAAGGAAGAGTGATAAGACCAGGGCAAAGATCGTATAGAGAATCAACACCCCAAGAATACGATTTAGACCGAGGTTTTTTTCGAGCTTATCAATGCCTTTGTTGAGACCAACACTAATGATGTAGGCAATAAAGGTCATGAAAATAATGGCCTTGATTTGCATCGCTAACCAAATGCCGGCTACAAATAAAAAGGTAAAAATGATAATCGAGGGAGAAATTTTGACAGTCAGTTCTGTTTTGGTGGTTTTACTTGGCATAATGCGTGCCTTTAGTGTAGCACATTTTTAGCCAGCCTGAAACGGAATTTCAATGAGTTGATTGCGTTTTTTCCACCAGGTTAGTTGACGTTTGGCATACTGGACCTCTGCTCTCACCCATTGCTCTATACATTCCTGCTCATTGATCTTTCCGTCCAAAAATTGAGCAAGTTCGCTGAACCCAGTGGCTGTAGTCACACTTTTATTCTGTAAGCTACTTTCTTTAAGTAAGGTGCTTACTTCTTTTTGTGCACTGACAAAACGCTTTTGGACGCGATGTATAATTTTGCTGGCAAGGGTATTTTGATCAATGGTTAGGTATAGGATTGGCCAACTGTGGTTGATAGCAAGTAGCCCCGATTGGTTCGGTTTGAGAGATTGGTCTGCTTGACTATGTGAAATGAGGGTAGCCTCTGTGAGTTCAATTGCTCGAATCAATCGTCGTGGATTATAACGATCAGAGTGATTCATTGCCTGCAGCTTCGCGGGATTGAGTTGCTGTAAGCGATTTTGTAGTTCGGACAGTGATAGCTTTTCAAGTTCCTGACGCAGGCTTGGATTGGGGGTGATCGTGATTGTCTCAGCTGGATTCATGACTTGTAAATGATAAAAACCAGTGCCACCAACAATAATGAGTCGATCTACTGCGATTAGTTGTTGCGTCAGTTCGAGAAAGAGCTGTTGGAAGTGAGCCACTGACCAATCTGAGGTGGGACTGAGTATGCTCACGCCATGAAGATAAATTGAATGGTGGGGGTGTTGGTAGTGGGGATGCGTAAGTTTGGGGAGTTGTTGACGATGCCAAGCTGTTGGAATGTCGGCCCCCGTTAGTTGTTCCAAGCCTTGATAAACTTGGCGACTGTCTGCGGAGAGGAGGTGGACTTTGGCGTTTGGCTGTGCGGTGATGTAGTACTCGGCTAGTTGTAATGCCAAAGCGCTTTTGCCGCTGCTGGTTGGTCCCACAATTGAGATGATTTGATTATCTTCGATATATTTTGATATATTTGTAATCATGGCAATTTAGCCTGGTGTAGCAATCAAAATTTTTGAGGAGCTAAATTAGCAGACAAATTGCTACTCTGCTAATTGAGGTACTTGGCTGAGCAGCTCTCAATCTGTCAAGCTTGCCTTAAACCACTTTTGGTCGCTCTCCCAGGTGATCTTTATTAATGATCTGATCCAAAATATTCCAGCGTTCTTTCTTAACCGTGTGAGGGATATCATCGGGATAGAGTTTCTCTGCGAGTGTACCAGGGCGAGGTGAGTAAATATTGACGAAACCAACATGCCAGTTTACTTCCTGAGCCAGCGCGACGGTTTCTTGGAATTCGGCATCGGTTTCACCGGGAAAACCAACGATGAGATCAGTGCCGAGCACAACTTCAGGGATAGCAGCTCGTAGTTTGCGTACGACAGTCAGGTAGTCTTCGCGGGTGTAACCGCGGTTCATACGGTGGAGGACTGAATTACTGCCTGATTGAACAGGGAGATGGATGAAGCGGTCGATTTTGGGATTGCGGGCAATTTCAGCAATCAGCTCATCATGGAAGTCCCAAGGATTGCTGCTGAGAAAGCGAATGATTTTGATTGGCTCGAAAGCGCTGACGGCTTGCAGGAGCTTAACAAAAGGAGGCGCGCCGTCGAAATCGAGGTATTGGGATTGATTGTTGGGTAGATCCTCACGGGTGATGTCGCCACGCAGCATCATTTTGCGGGCGCTGATACCCATTCTCTCTAAACCCCAAGAATTGACATTTTGACCAAGGAGGGTGATTTCGGTATAGCCATTTTTGGCGAGCTCGGCGACTTCATCGAGGATGTCTTGGAGCGGCCGCGAGGCCTCGCGGCCGCGCGCAAAAGGTACGATACAAAATGTACAGAAGGAATTGCAACCTGTTGAAATCGGGACGAAGGCGTGGTTTTTATCTTTGCGCAGAGCGCGCTTGGCGAAGGCCATTTTGTTGGTCGGCATGAATTCATCGACCATGGGCAGCATTTTACGCAGTTTTTTGACACCATGATGGAGCATGCAACCGGAGAAAACGACTTTGGGTGGACGCTGCTCGCTCTCCTGATAGTAGCTCATGATTTTGTGTAAGAAGGCCCGCACTCGATCCTCTGCTCGCTTGCGCACGCTGCAGGTGACCAGCACCAGTTCTTCACAATCTTCCCACTTCTCAGCGATAGTGAAGCCGTTGTCGAGATACATGGCGGTCAGGCGTTCGGCATCACTCTTATTGGCTTGGCAGCCATAAACTTGGATGAAGACGCGTTTTGGTTTTGATGTGGGAGTTGATTGAGTCATTATGGATGAATCATATTTTACCATTAGAAAGTGCAAAAACCGCATGTACTGCGGTCAGAGTCGTGCTAGAATAGAGCTTCGCCAAAGCTTGGCAACAAGCTTTGTTTTGGAGTTAAAATGGCGCGATACCAGAGTGGTCCAATGGCGAGGTCTGCAAAACCTTCGTTCGCGGGTTCGAATCCCGCTCGCGCCTCGATTATCATGAAGAGTTTAGAACTTTCATCAGGGAGAATAAATTGTAAAGAAATATCCTTAGATGATGAGGGTAGGATTAATGAGAAGCTAAAAAAGATAGGAATTCTTTCAAATTTTACCTGTTTTCCCCAACTTTATATTTACTTGAATCAGCCAGGAGCCAAACTATTTTTAATTACTCTAAAAGATGGGAGTGAGAGGCTGATTCTCCACAGGAAAAGTAATGGTGTTTCTGATGTGAGAATTCTATTTGAAAAAACAGATGTAGATGGTGAACTCATTGAGATTTTAAAAATTAAATTTTCACCGGACTATTTAGCTTACAATATCATTCCCAAAGAATCAGTCAATGTAGATGGTAAGACTATCGCTATCAGAAACGATCTTATTATAGATGTTCAAACTGTGGCAGCGCTTGTAGACGCAAATTTAAGAAAAGATTTTGATAAATGTCAAAAAAATCATCCAAATTTGGTTTATAGGGAGGTGAGTTTAGATGATCATGAAGCCATTGAGGTTTTTTTTGAAGAATGGTCTTCGCAAACATCTCATGCTACTGAAAATGCGCGGAGATTTGTAGAAAATTATTTGGGTAAAGATCAAGTAAAGGGTTCGGCAGTTTTTGACGGAAATAGAATTGTCGGTTTGTGTTTCCACTCTTCTCACCCCGCTGATCATTTAGTAGCTACGAACATCATTCTGCAAAATTTAAGAGGTTATCATCGCCTTGGAGAATGGTTGAGTGTTAAGCATGTCATGCAGCTGCAAAATGAAGGCTATGAAAAAGCATTAATTGGAGGGACTGAATCGCCATCAAAAACTCATTTTAAAAATAAATTCATGCACAATGGTGTAGTTAACACTTTTTATTCAGAAGAAGTATTTAAAAATAAATTTATACTTTTTTCGGATAATAACTTGCGAGATATTTGGTCACCACTGGAAACACATAGTCAATTTTTGCAGAATAAAAGCAATGAGCTTGATCTTGCTTATGCAGCTGATATTAGCAAATCAAACTTTGACGAATTTGGTGATTTAGAAAAATGGAACTACTTTCCATTAGTAAATAAATTATTCAGCCAAACTTTTTCTGAAGGAAAAAATGATCAGAAAAGATCATTATGCGCTTTTCTATTTGTTAAATACTTTGAGGTTTTAGTTCCTGAGAATCAATTAATCTTTTTGCATAATCTTGTTGAGTTGAGAGAAATAATTGAAATGACTTCAGTTGGACCAGTCATCCATCGGGCTAACGAGTTAATTGCGACATT
>CAITDX010000084.1 GCA_903891335.1 uncultured bacterium | reverse complement strand
TGATCAACACTGTTATTTGATCGATTGTGTGAAAATTACCCTCACCCAAAAGGGTCTAAAATCCTTTTTGAAAGTCCTTTGTTTGGTGAAAATTGACTTTTTGGGTGAAAATTGGTTTTGACCAGAGTTCTTTGGTTCGGGTTGGTTGGTTTTATTCGTTGGCATTATGTACTTTCTTTGATTACTAAAAGACGTGGTAATTGTTGTGTAATTGTTAGCTCAGAGGAGCTCCCAAAACAGAGGCGTCATCAAGTGGCATCAGGACGGGTTTGTCAGGGTTGTCGACCATCATCATCATTCCCTCGCTCTGAGAAGGACCCATTTTGCGGGGGGCGAGATTGAACACAAAGGGAAATTTCTTGTGCAAGAAATCTGCCTCACCATACCACTGCTTGACTCCTGAGAAGATTGTCCGTTGACCAAACTCTGGGCCAAAATCAACGCGAAACTCGAGTAATTTCTCACTCCATTCTGGCACAATCACTGCAGTGACTTGTCCGACTCGCATTTCAACTTTAACAAAATCAGTAAATTGGATGATATCTGCCATAAGAGGATTTATTCTACCATTTTTTTCTCCAAGAGTAGCTTGGAATTTCGTTGCTGGCGCTCAAGAGCTAGCTCGATCAACCGATCAATCAGCTGAGAGTAAGACATGCCGGTAGTCGCCATCATCAGTTTTGGATACATGCTAATTTTGGTAAAGCCAGGAATCGTATTGATTTCGTTAAGAACAACTTCACCTGCAGGAGTCAAAAAGAAATCAACTCGAGCCATCCCCTCGCAACTCAAAATCGCAAACACCTGTTTGGCAAGTGCTTGTACTAGCTCTCTGGTTGCTGCATCAAGCTCTGCTGGAATGAGAAGTTTGGCTCCAGCCTCATCTACATACTTGGCATCATAAGAATAGAAGCCATGCTTGGGCTCGGGAATAATTTCTCCAACTTCGCCTGCTTGCAATGCACCTTGGTTGCCAAGCACTGAGCATTCAATTTCTCGACCGACTACGGCCGCCTCAACCAAAATTTTATGATCAACTTGAAAGGCTTGCTCAAGGGCATGCTGGAAACCACCTTGATCAGTCACCTTACTAATACCCACCGAGGAACCAGAGTTAACTGGCTTGATAAAAAGCACCTCACCCAGTTTGGCAACGACCTGATCATAGTTGATAGTAGTTTTTTGAGCTGCCGTGAAAACTAGATAAGGTGCCACTGGCACCCCGGCCATACTCACTAATTCTTTGGTCACCGCCTTATCCATAGAAATACTCGAGGCCAGCACATCAGGACCAACATACGGGATATTGAGCATTTCCAAAAAACCCTGCATCTTGCCATCCTCAGCATAAGAGCCATGCATAATGGGAAAGACTACATCGAGATGAATGGTTTTTGCTGAACCATCAAGTAATAAAAGTTGTCCAGAGTTTTTATCCGAAACTGATTCGACCCGCCAAGCTACTTCAACGAAACCAGTTTCCTGCAACGCAACCTGATTGGGATCATTGGGCTGATTCAAAAAATTGGCCGCATCCTGATAGAGCCGGAATGAACCGTCACGCGCCACACCGATGACTGATAATTCATATTTTTGTTGATCAAGGGCGGCGATGATGTTGTAGGCAGAAATCAAAGAAATTTCATGCTCGACACTACGTCCACCACAAATCAGTCCTAGTTTAGTTTTGGCCATAAAATCCCATCTGTTTTTTTGTCATGGCGACCGTTGCGCTGGCAATTGTTCGCGCCGCCTCCGCACCCTGTTTGATAATTCGATCAACTAGAGACAAATCTTGCTCAAGCGCACTCCGTTTCTCGCGAATTGGCGCCAAATACGCAAAGATTGCTTCGGCTAATTCAGCTTTTAGATCACCATAACGCAAGCCTTTGCCTAAGTAATCAGCTTCATAGGCAGCCCGACGTGCCTGACCCTGAAAAATCTCGACAAAAGTGAGCAAATTAGCCACTCCACCAGTTGTGGGGAGCACTTCACCTTGCCCGCCGTCAGTTGGACAAGTGGCGAGTCGTTTGCGAATCGTGTCTAAACTATCAGTCAAATTAATTGAACTACCCTCAACCGATTTACTCATCTTGCCAGCACCAGTCAGCGAAGGCACGTATTGCGTTGCTGTCGTGAAGCGTTTGGGCTCAGGGAAATTAGTACCATAGAGATCATTCATTCGGCGAGCAATTTCCCGAGCCACTTCGATGTGGGGTTCCTGATCAATGCCGGTTGGCACCAAAGCTGCCTGATAAATCAAAATATCAGCTGCCATCAAAATGGGATAATTAAGCAAAGCCATGGTGACGTTGTCAGGATGTTGCTTCACCTTATCTTTGAAGGTGGGTAAATGCTGCATTTTGGCCACCGACACCACTGAAGAAAATAAAAACGCCAACTCCATATGCTCTGGCACTAGTGACTGCAGGGTGATTACGGCTTTATCAGGATCAAGACCTGCGGCCAGATAATCCATGACTACTTCTCGAGAAGCCTGAGCCAGTCCGTGTGCATCATACGGAGTAGTAATCGTATGCGCATCCATTGCCATATAAATACAGTCAAAATCAGGGTTATTTTGTAAATCAAGATAGCCCTTGACTGCTCCTAAGTAATTACCCAAGTGCAAACGACCAGTGGCGCGCGTGCCAGAAAAGACACGAGTTTTAGTCGGGTTGATTGATGTGGTTGATAGAGATGTTAGTGACATAGTGTGATTAAAGATATCGTACCATAGAAGCAGTTATTTTAGCTGATTCCTAATAATTTACCGACATACTCCACATCCTTATCACCTCGACCAGAAAGGTTGATGAGAATCGATTGATCTTGGCTGATAGTCGGAGCGAATTTAATCGCGTAAGCCAGAGCATGAGCACTTTCCAAAGCAGGAATGATGCCTTCAACTTGACTCAATAACTGAAATGCAGCCAAAGCCTCTTGATCATTCACTGTTTCATATCTCACTCGTCCCTGATCTTTGAAATACGCATGTTGTGGACCAACTCCTGGATAATCGAGCCCTGAGGCAATTGAGTGCACTGCAGCTGGCGCGCCAACTTCATCTTGTAGCAGATAAGTAAACATACCATGTAAAGTCCCGGGCTTTCCCAAGGTCAGAGTAGCCGCATGTTCACCAGGCTTAAAGCTTTTTCCTGCCGGCTCGACACCAATCATCTGCACCTGCTCATCATCCAAAAAAGCATGGAACAAACCCATGGCATTAGAGCCTCCACCCACACAAGCAATCAGATAATCAGGAAGGTGTTGTTCCTTGGCCAGAAACTGCTCTCGAGCCTCCCTACCAACCACAGCCTGGAAATCTCTCACCATCATCGGGTACGGATGAGGACCCACCACCGAGCCAATTGCGAAGAAAGTGTGCTCGAAATCAGCCATATACGTGGCAAAAGCACTATCAACCGCATCTTTTAGACAACGCCCGCCACTTTTCACTTCGACTACTTGAGCTCCCAACAATTTCATGCGTAAAACATTGGGATACTGCTTGGCGACGTCAATCGCTCCCATATGAATCTCACATTCCAATCCCACTAAAGCCGCTGCGGTTGCCAACGCCACGCCGTGTTGACCTGCTCCCGTTTCTGCTAGGAGTTTTTTCTTACCCATTCTCTTGGCCAGAAGCGCTTCACCTAAGGTGTGATTGATCTTGTGTGCGCCGGTATGGTTGAGGTCTTCTCGTTTGAGATATATTTTGGCACCACCAAGTTTCTTGCTAAGATTTTTGGCAAAAAATAAGGCTGAGGGACGACCCACATAATCAGCTAATAATTGATGGTATTCTCGCTGAAAAACTGGATCATGCTTGGCTGCCTCATACGCAACAACCACTTCTTGGAGCGCTGCTTGTAGTTTCTCAGGAACGAATTGACCGCCATAGGGACCAAAAAAACCGTTCTGATTTGGTAATGTCATTGATGTATTAATTTTTTTCATATATTTTTTCTATTATTTTTGTTTTTTGATATTTAATTATTTGATTTTTTGGCATAAAAAAAACCGCCTAATAGGCGGTGTTTTTATGCTTTTAAGCGCACAACAAAAACTACCGCCACAGCGAGGTAGTCCACCAGTGCTGATAGCAACTAATCATTTTCATAAATTCGCGAATCGTCCCTGTTTAATTTCTCGTGAACCCCGAGTAACCGTGGCAATACCCACTGCTAATTTTTCAGCAATTTCTCTCTGTGAGACACCTGCCTTAAGTAGCTTCACGATTTGTAAACGCCGAGCAATTTCTGTGAGTTCACTGGGTGTAAGCAAACCTTCAAGTAAATCTAGCATCGCTGCCTCACTTTTGGCCTGCAACAACACTCTAATCAGCTGAGAAGCTTCTGTGTTTTTCATACATCGAAGTACGTTTGTAATAGCGTACTAGTACAGTATAGTACTGCAACAGCAAAATTGCAAGTCACGAAAATAACTTCGTTTGAATTAGAGCTCTTCGATCTTAATATTTGGCTGCATGTCAGGAGCCTCAATTAAGTGGAGATATTTCTCAGTGGTAGTGATGCGCTTGTGACCCACCAATTGAGACACGTACACGAGTGGCGTGCCTGCCTTGAGTTGCTCGATCACGAAGGTATGACGAAGATCATTGACCTTGGCATCTTTGATTCCCGCTAAACGAAAATAGCGATCAATTGCAGTTCTGATATTGCGCACCAAAAAGGGTCGGCAGGTTTTGGTCAAAAATAAAGTCTTTTCCTTAGCCCGAGGACGGAAACGTAAGTAATCCAAAACTGCCTTCTTAGCAGCAGCATTCAATGGAATACGACGCGCTTCACGAGAATTTTGAGCCTGGATATAGATCAATTCTCGCTCGAGATCGACATCACTGACTTGCAAGTTGGCCAATTCGCTAATTCGCATGCCAGTTTGCAATAAAATCTCAACAATCGCATGCATCCGAGAATCAGCTCGACAGGAATCGCGAAGTGCTCGATACTCAAGGCGAGACAAAATCCGAGGAGGAGCCTGGTCAAATTTAGGTTGAGTAACTTCTTGAGTTGGATTGTGATCAATGAAACCCTCTGCTAGACAGAAGCGAAAAAAAGCCTTAATTGAATTAATTTTTCGTGAAATAGATTTACTAGTGTAACGCTGTTTTTTGAGTAATTCTTTGAAATCTTCAATGTCTTCAGTAGTCACCTCAGCCAATAAAGTCTTAGAGCGCTTACTTAAGAAATCGGTTAATTGCTCGATGTCTTTACTATACGCAATTACCGTCGCATGGGCTTTGCCATTCGCTTGTAAATGAGCCGTGAACTTGGCTTGCGCATCAATTAGGCTTGTGTGCATAATGATTCAATCTAATTACTGGAGCAGTTGTTAGTATCAAAGTCTTATAATATCATAAAGTAGGTTCATAAACAAGCAGCGCTTGTGTTATTACCAGATCAATATGTCTCTTCCTGCATCTCACACACCTCGCCGTAATCGACCACGATCGGTCACGACACCAGCACTAAAGCAACCAGCAGCATTGACTTCTGGATTGGCCATCCTCATCACCACCATCCTTTTTCTCTTGGCTTTTTTTTCACTCCGCAGTAGTCAACAACAGGCCAAAGTGTCAGAAAATAGTCTCAAAAAACTCGAGCAAGAAATTCAGGGACTTGAATCTGATCTAGAGCGCAGCCGACAAGCGACTGCTAATAATCAAAGTGATCTAGCTCGAGAAAAAGTCATTCGCAATGAGCTCCTTGGACAAAAACCGGGAGAAATTATTTTGCAGGTGCCGGAGAGAGAAAGACAGCAACAAAAACAAACTCTAGAAACAACCCTTAACTCACTAGATGAGTGGAAAAAATTGTTGTTTTGAAAAATAAAAACCTAAACAATAAGTGCAGCAAAACGTTGTCTAACAAACTGATTAAGCCAGTTACCATCAATTTCGTCACTTCTTGGATGAGCAACTAAGTCCCAAAAACTTCGGTAGGTTCTCAATCCTTTTTCATAGTATGGCAGCTGAATTTCTTTTGATTTAGTTTCAAAAAAAATCAAATCCTCTTTCGAGAGTTTATTTATTGCCAATTTAAAAAACTCAATAGTGTTAAGTAGACTAGCTGCAGTTTGCCGTTGAACGATTTCATAAAGAACGACTGGATCTGCCAACACCTTGTTAAATAAGTTTTCCTTCGATGGTTCTAGATTTCTTAACACATCTCGAGCGTATTCACCAAGACTAGGATTTCTTAAATCTTTCGCAATTGTTCCAAAAGGAGGGTTGCTGTAGTCGTGCAGACCATCTTCATAATAAACATCAAAAAAATCACGCAGCTCTCCGACTGTTAAAAAGTTTTCTAAAAGAGCCATTCTATCTTCATATGTTTTTGGGTAATTTTTATAAACAACCCTCGTACCTTGCTCAGTGTATTTAAACGAATGCTCTAATTCTTTAACGAGTGGTTTCAAATAAGTATTGAGTAAATTGGCCCATACTTTTTCATGTAGCTCTGGATTCCATCTGCCTTTAAAATTGCTAATAACAGTACCAACCATATTGCGAAAATAGTGTCTGTGCTTGCCAATTCTATTATCTCGACCGTAAAAAGCGTATAAAACACTGATTATTTGCTTTAAATGTTCTCTGATCTCTGCCTGCTTAGTATTGCCACCTTCAGCTTCTATTTGCGCAAATTTTTCAAACCAACTAGTCAAACAAGTTTTCAAATAATCTGCATATTTTCCAGATTCAAAATTCATCACCCCACTTTTTGTTATCCACTCCATATGATTTAAACCATCAAAATCATCTGTTTTTTGTCGAGAATAGCAGCTAGACTTGAGGGGCTCGGCTTGCAAATCAAATTCTTTACCTGGTCCATAAGTCAACCAAACCAAAAACTGTTCTGGAGACATGGGCTGACCCAATTCAAAAAAGGCATTATATTCTCTTGACAGATCTGCGCCGAGTCGTTCACTCAAGTTCTCGGTGGCGATAGTGCCATCTAAAACATGCCCTTGAACATCGTCTCTTGTGTCAATATATGCTGTCCTAGCAGTCAGCATCCACTTACCCACATCTTTATTCACTGCAACCAAAACTGCTCCTGGCAATAACCCTTGCTCAGATAGGATATTGAGTAAATCAACGTAGTCATCAATTCGCCTGCTATCGAGCTCCCCACCAGCCTCATCAATAAGTAAATTAAGAGGCTCATCAACCAAACAATGAAAAGCTAGATTTGCTATTGCTCTCTGCATACCACTTGGACGCAGATTTTTCATATGCCATGGCAACGTAGCGTGAATTTTAACCTTCCAATCTTCTAAGGTTTGAGAGACCTTCTGCTCTAATTCATCGTAATTAGTTTTACCAAGAGCCCAATTAAGCAATTTGTCTTTGTCGATGCTAAAACCTAGTTTGTTTTTTCGCACATCGCCCTCATGCAGCAGTGCTTTAGCTAGTAAAATGCGCAGGTCATCCGTTTCTGTAGAAAAAATTCGCTTAAACATGCGTCGGTGCTGATCAGCATTCATTTGACGCGTGTCTTTTCCTCCCCAAGTAATTTTAGTTTCTTCGATAATTCCAGCAACTTCACCAGAGAGCACAGTCATTAACAGAGTTTTTCCTGTACCATTCTCACCAATGATGGGGTAGATTTTCCCTTTTTCTAGAACAAAACCAGGTTCAAATTTAAACAATTCGACTAACGAACCGTCAGTAGCTCGATTAAAAGGAGGAACGCCAATTTGCCCAATTTCAATTCTATGTGGCAAAGAGTGCCAGTCAACTTTTTCAGGAATTTGCCACTCGGCCAATGCTTCATCGGTCAAGGGTCCAAAAACTGATTTTTTAATTTCTTGTAAATCCTCAATAATCGCAGTCCTAGACCTCATTCGACTAGCTTGGGCACCTTTATAAGTCATAAAGGTGCCCAGCTTATGCACCGCTTGTCTAGCTACTTGACCAACAGAAAAAGCAGCGCTGGTAAAACTATCGCCGACTAAAAGCGAGCCTATCGTCGATGCTATTAAAGGCAAAGACTCAGCCACAATTCCTGAAGGCACATTTTTAAGAAAAGTGATCAAATCTCTTAACTCTGCCATCTTTTTTACACCAGGATCATGACCGACTAATTCTTGACTCATCAAGGCTTTATGTTGTAAATCTTCTGAATACTTATTGATTTTAGAAGTTAAACTACCAAATTCACCACTAATTATCTCCAAAACCTGTCTCACTTTACCTTTTTCAACTTGCCTTATAACTTGCAACCCTAAGCCAGCATAAACTGCAGCGTCGACAAAAGACTTTAGTCCTCTCTGTGGAAATCTAGCAATCGCAGAAGCAATCGTCATAAATGACAGCATGGTCCAAATATTTAAGACTGAAAGTCTTTCATTGAGTTCAGCCATTGAACCACTTAAAACTTCTTTAACTGCTACATCAAAATTAGTTTTAACTAAAGACGATGCTTTACCATAGCGATTAACTACTTGTCGAAGGTCGATTGCTAATGCATTTTGCACTCCCCAAAGATAGTTAAATTTTTGACTGGTACGTGTTCCAAGCG
>CAITDX010000083.1 GCA_903891335.1 uncultured bacterium | reverse complement strand
GGGCAAATATTCTTGACCAAAGTTTGCTGCAATATATTGACGAGCTTTATCTAGGGCCGTTTGTGCTAAGTTGAAAGAATCAGTGCGATGATAAGTAATTAAACCCTCCTCATAAAGACGCTGCGCTAGGCTCATGGTCTGCTTAGCTGAATAACCAAAACTGGTGGCTGCTGCTTGTTGCAAAAGAGAGGTGGTGAAAGGAGGCAAACTTTGGCGTTGGCGCTCTTGCTTCTCGACGGTTAGGACTTGATAGGTTGCTCGAGATAATTCTTCTTTCGCGGCAGTTGCTTGTGCTGCTGTTTCAATCTTGGCTTTTTGATCATTTATCTTATCGAGTGCTACGACGAAAACATGATTCGGCAATACTCCCTTGATTTTTCCTGCCTGATCAAAAAATTGTTCTGGTCGAACTAAACCGGTTTGCGCCACCGCCACTGCCAGCTCCCAATATTCCTCTGGTTTAAATGCTTGAATTTCTTTTTCACGCTCGACAATCAAACGCAATGCCACCGACTGCACCCGTCCAGCTGATAAACCACGACGAATTTTCTTCCACAGTACTGGAGAAACCTGATAACCTACCAAGCGATCCAGCACTCGCCGTGCCTGCTGGGCATTAACTAAATCCAAATTAACTTTGCTGGGGCTAGCGATAGCGGCCTGAACTGCTTCTTTGGTAATCTCATGAAAAGTCGAGCGATAGAAATGATCGTGGTTCTGCTTATCCTCCAAAAGATATTGAATGTGCCAAGCAATTGCCTCACCCTCACGATCAGGGTCAGTAGCTAGATAAATTTTGTCGGCGGTCTTAGCGAGCTTCTTTAAGTTACTAACTACTTTTTTCTTATCACTACTCACCTCATACACTGGCTCATAACGCTTGTCTAAATCAATTCCCAAGCTACTCTTTGGCAAATCACGCACGTGACCAACTGAAGCCTCAATGACAAAATCTTTGCCCAGATAATCTTTCAATTTCCTGGCTTTGGTTGGTGACTCAACAATCACTAAATGCATACGTATTACTTTCCTTAGCAAAATTCCGTGACAACTGCCCATTCTAAGCTGACTTTAAAGCTTTAGGCAATATGTACCATGCTGTTTGCTAATTCTACCTTGTAATTCCAAATCGAATAAGAACTGATTCAAACTGCGATCATCAAGCTGACAAACATGAAGCAACTCAGTAAAACTCATACCTCCTCGCGCCCGCAAATGATCACAGATTGCCTGCAAGCCAATTTCAGTAGGACTATCAGTTTTTTTCTCTGGAGGACTAGCTTCCTGTTGTTGGGAGAAATGCTGCAAACCATAATCATCAGCAAGCGTTGATACGATGTCATGAGCACTCGTCACCAACACTGCTCCCTGATCAATAAGTGCCTTAGTCCCCAGACTAAAAGGATTGGTGATTGGTCCAGGAACTGCCATAACTAGGCGACCATACTCATTGGCGTAACTCGCTGTAATATGTGAACCACTCTTGACTGCCGCTTCAATAACCAAGGTGGCAGTTGTCAAGCCAGCAACAATGCGATTGCGCATGACGAAATTACTGGCAAGTGGAGGAAATTCTGGCGGATATTCACTCATAAACACCCCTCCCTTGGCTAAAAATGCTGCTCTATCACGGCTCTGCCATTTGGGAAAATAGTGATTATGTCCATAACCCAAAACAGCAATTGTCTGACCGGCATGAGCCACCGTCAAGCGAGCTGCTTCTAAATCAACTCCATACATGAAACCAGAAACGACAGTGTAGCCAAAACCTACGAGCGGAGGCACGAGCTGCTCTAATACCAATTGACCATAACTCGTCATTTTGCGGGTGCCAACAATTGAGATACTACGCGCAAATAGCGTTGACCAAGTCTGATCGGTGATGCGCATAGCACTCTGAACAAAAAGCAGTGCCGGATAATCATCGGTCATTAATAAAAGTTTTGGATATGCCTTACTGAAAAACGGTAAAAGCTGCAAACCCTTTGCTGCTACCCGCTCCATGAAATCATAAAAATTATGTTCTTTTTTTATATTTTGGATTGATTCAACAATTTTTTCATTTAGTCCAATTTCCACTCTAAACCCACTCAAATTGTTCCAAAAATCTTCGGCTTTTATATGGTGCTTGCAGCACCAAGTCACAATCGAGCGCGCTGTCTTAGCTCCTACTCCTTCTGCGTAGGTGAGGGCCACAAGGAGGGCGGTGAGCTGGTGCTGGTCGCTTGAAGTAAGAGCTAGAGACATACGCAACCCTGAGTTTGCCACAGCAAGGTTGCATAAAGCGAAGCGTTTCTGTAATTACCCCTCAAACATATAACTAATTTTGAGTTTCTGCCGCCGATGTCGCAGAATTTTTATCAAGTAATCCTGACAAAATTCGCTCCACCACCGGCGCTGCATCAGCTGAACCCTCCTTAAATGGCTTGTCCTGATCACTTTCGACAAGCACCGTGATAATTAGTTGCCTAGGAAATGCATCCCCAGCGCTAAACCAGGGTTCTTTCAGCTCGTAGCCCTCGGCACGATCGAGATAAATGATGGCTGTCAGCCAAGCGTGGGTGCGTCGATAACCGCGCTCATCAGCTGCTCCAAATTCAGCGGTACCTGTTTTACAAGCCACGAAAGGTTGCTGTTGATTAAATACAAACAATGGATAAGCAGTCCCGCCAGCGCTACAAGCAGCCAGCATTCCCGATATAACTAAGTCTAGGTGCTCTTGCTGCAACGCCAAGTCCTTGCACCAAATTTGCCCATCCTTAAGTAATGATGCAGGGCAAAGCCGACCGTTGTGGGCAATTGCTTGAGTCATGGTGGCTATTTGCAACGGGGTCACCAGTAGATCGCCCTGGCCAATACCAAAATGATAGGTATTACCAAGATACCAATTTTCACCTCGAGTTTGTTCTTTCCAGGCTGGATCAGGAACAAGACCAGTGGCTTCTCCATCAATTTGCAAGCCGGTTTTCTGCCCAAAGCCAAAGGCTCGAGCAAATTCTGCCAATTTCGTGGGACCAACCCACTCTGCAGCCTTATAGAAAAAAATGTCATTGCTCCGTGCTATTGCTTTGCGCACATCAACCAATCCCTCCACTCGACCATATTGCGTAAAATACCAGTTGGCATAGGCGAAATCTCCCACCTCTAAAAGGCCCTGATCGTCAACTTGGGTATCAGCCTGAATCGCTTGATGATGAAGCGCTGCTAGTGCTGTCACCATTTTAAAGACCGAACCAGGCGGATATGCACCACTCACACTGCGATTAAAAAACACCTGACCTGAATCCTGAAGATAGTCACGAATCCGCATTTTATTTTCATCAGTCCCCTCCGAAAACACATTGGGATCGAAACTTGGACTACTGATTAGACTCAAAACTTGTCCATTTTGACCATCCAAAATCACTACTGCCCCAGTTTGACCCTGCATGGCTTGCAGAGCCAATTGACTGAGTAAGGGGTCGATCGTCGTCGAAATATTTTGACCAAAGAGTGGCGCCTGACTCGCCACTAAGCGTTGTTTCTGACCCAAAGCATTGGTTTCTAGGGTGCTTATACCTGGTTGAGAACGCACATTTTTCTCAAAAAATTTCTCCAAACCTAAGCGACCAATCTGTGCATCGAGACTAAGCGACTCTTTGCTTAAATCCTCTGCGGTAACTGGAGACAAATAACCCAAAACATTAGCTAAAGCCTCTCCGTAAGGATATATTCGCGTGAATGTATGTGTCACTTGAGCACTATCGGTAGCGAGTAAGGCCAGCGCCTCTTCCTGATTGATTGGTACCTTATCACTATACAAACGATCTTTTTGAACATATCGAAAATATTTTTTTTGATTACCAACTAGAGGTTTTCCATAGCGATCGAGGAATACTGCTCGCTCAGCCGCTTCTTTTTTCAAGAAATAACGATTGCTTTCGGCAAGCGCTAAAAAATCAGCTCCGCGAAAGAGCGCAACTTCAATCAAACGCAATCCCAAAAGTGCAAAAACTGCACTGAGCACCAATAACAGGAGTGTGCTTTTACTCCGCATACTTTTCATCTCACTAAGCCTTTTCCAGAAAGACTTGATCTATGTCGAAAATGGCGAATTAGCCAGACATACGCGATAAATACCAAACCGTGCAAGCCGCTCAAGACTTGCCAATTGATTTGCGCTATATACGCAAGCAAACCCATAACTACGAGGTAAAGCAACCAAAATAAGAACCACTGATCAACGCGAGACATCTGTTTTTTGAGTAGATATGCACCAAGCAAGATCGTTGCCAAAAGCGGCCAACTCACATCGTAAAACAGTGCCAAAAATAAGCCACTGATGAATTGCACCGCAACTCCTCTTGGAAGCGACCATTGATCAAACCACAACCACACCAAGTAAAGGAAAAAAAACGGCACCCCAATAGTTGCCTCTAAACTCAAAATAAGTAGTAAAAAAATACTTTTCGCAATCATAGTTTATTTAATTTCGACGATCGCCAAATCATAAAAATTCACCAACGGTTCAATTACTGCTACTTTTGAAGCAGTGGCGACATTATCTTGCCTGATTGCCTCAATTCTACCAATCACTAAACCAGCTTCAACGCTAGCATTGGCTGCCGTGTACACCAACTCTCCTTTCTCTAAGGAAGCATCAGCTGCTACTTCGGTAAATACAATTTCGCGACCATTCCCCTTTACTAAACCCATTACCCCCTGCTTCGTTTTGGCCACAATTCCTCCTGTTTGTAAATTTTGTAGCAACAGCACCTCAGCTTGGCGCTGACTTACCTCCCCCAAAATACCAAGTAAATTATCCTGATACAGCACTGCTGCCCCAACTTGAGCTCCTTGATTTGAACCAACCGTCACGCTACTTTTGGCAAACGACACGATTGGGGCAGCAATAATGACTTGCTCTCGATCGCGATTGGAATTTTCTAAAAGGCGCCTCAGCTCCTGATTTTCTTTTTCTAGCGCATCGATGGCCGCCAACTGCGCAGCTGCTTCTGCATAGCGATATTGCAAATCCTCTAACTTAGCACTTAATCGCCAAAAATTTTGCACACTCGAAAGTGATTGATTGATTGGCAACAGCCATTGGTAATGCCAATGCTTGATTTGGTTTGCTTGCTGTTTCAGCCATAAAAAATCAAGCAGTCCCAAAAATTCCATGAAAAACAATGCCATGATGCTGATTAGGGCAAATACATATGTTTTAAATGGTGATTGCATACAATGATACTTATTCTGGCAGGTGTTTGATCTCAATTACTTCAAGTTCAAGCGCTTTTTTCAATTTTTGAAGTGAAACCACAGTAGCTTGATTATGCGAAAAGAGATAGACGCAATCAGGCTTACTCAACTGCTGCAAGGCCAGCTGATGCTGTAAAAAATGTTTGGTGCGGTCAGTCAAAGCAAACAGAGCAATCGTTTCGTGGCTCAATAAAGTCTCTTGTTTAAACAAACTCAGCTGCGCACAATCAGCGAAACAACTAATAATCAGCTTTACTGGCCCAAAGTTGCGTTTCTGGAGCAGATAAAAATTATAAAAATAGTCTCGACTCACGTAACTAGCTGGTTGCCAAAATGGTAATTGCGCAGTAAGCAGTTGCTTCTCTAACTCAGTCACCTGATGGGTAAGGAGAAACACTAAAGCGTATTGCTGAAGTTGCCAAGTGGCCAGCTTGCGCTGGAGCAGTGATTGCCATCGTGACGCATCAGCTAAAGCATTAAACTTGCACAGATCTTCGTCAAAAATTTGCTCTAGCAATACTAAACTACTGAAATCCAACCCCGGCAACTCACTAACATCTTTGGCTAAATAAAAAGATACTCCGCTGCTATGCAGATCAATCAAGAGCAGGTGCTTAGGTTTTAATACATCTCTCCACATCAAGAACTGCTCAGTAATGCCACGGCGCTGCGCCATCGGTTTTGACTAATCATCTCTTCAGCTTGTTTGACCTTGGCCAAAACCTCTTCACTCGCCCCTTCCTTCATTTTAGCGAGTCGCTCAGCCATCATTTCAGATTTCAATTCCAAAGCTTTTTCGTACAAAACCTCATCGAGGTCAGGGATGAGTTTCTCCAAAAATACCACCAACGCTTCTTTGCGCTCATCCTCACTCTTGGCTTGATCATCCAAAATTTGTCGAGCTTGACTGTATTCCTCGCTCGTAAGCAGCAACTCAAGATCGTGGACAATGAAATCGTCCCAAATCATCATCTCTAACTCATCGAGGAATTGATTTTTTTCTTCATCACTAATGGTCGCTAGACCCAACATGTCAAAAATGTTTTGTGACTTCAGATCTTCTGATTCATCTTTTGCTGCAGTGGCAGCATCGCTAACGACATTATCAGGAGCAACTTCGGCAGCGGCGACACCGTCATCTTCACTTGCTAAAGGAGCCGGTTGGCGATTTTGCCGGAAATCATTACTGCCAACCGAGGTTTCTTCCTGTTCTGAAGCGGCACTTATTTGCTCAGCTTCGGCTGGCTGCTCGGTTGGTTTCTCAGTTGGCTGGTCAGCAGCCTGCTTCATTTCTTGATTATCTACCGCGGGTTTGTTTTTGGCAGCCTCTTCATCGATTTTCTTCTCAAGATCAGCGAGGAAAGCATCGAAATCAAACTTTTCCTCCTGTTTTGGAGTAGGCGCAACTGTCATAACTGGCTCAGGAGAGACTGGCTCGGGAGCAACCGATGTAACAGTAGGGGCACTGGTAGGAGTGCTAGTGGAAGCAGCAACAACCGGTTTCTTCTCTTCTTCCAACTCTTTGGACAATTTATCAAGCTCAGCCAACAAACGATCGATTTCAGCGGTTTGGTCAGTTTTTGAAGAAGTTTGACTCATGGTTGAAGCTGCAGGAGCCGAATTAGCATCAGAATTTTGAGCAATAACAGGAGAAGGCATAGCGACCGGAGTCGGAACGCTTTGGTTCATAGAAACATCATCTTGAATTTGGATCATAGGCAGATTTCCCAAAATACATGTACAATGCTGTACAGTTCCAATTTAGCACATAGTGAAGATACAATGCAACGCTCTACTTCATTCCTAAACACCCTTATTTTCATCGCTTTTAACTTGCTCTTTTTCTTGACTCCCTTTGTTTTTACCTGGATGAATCAAGAGCTTTTTGAATTTAGCAAAATGATCTATGTCTACTTACTCAGCATTGTGATTATGGGGCTTTGGGCAGCCAAAATGGTCGCCGAGAGGCAATTTATCTTCCGTCGCAGTCCTTTTGATTTGGTGCTATGGATCTTCCTACTCTCACAAGTACTGTCAACTATTTTTTCGATGCATCCGCGCACTTCTTGGTTTGGCTACTACACTCGTTTCAACGGTGGTCTCCTGTCGACCATCACTTTTATCGCCCTATTTCATGCGGCAGTCAGCAATCTTGATCGTAACAAAATCAAAGTCATGCTTAGTAGTTTACTTCTCTCAACCCTGCTCATTAGTTGGTGGGCTATTCCTGAGAAATTCGGCCACTCAACAAGTTGCCTGCTGATTACCCAAAACTTTGATACCAACTGTTGGACTGCCAACAACAATCCGCAAGATCGTGTGTTTGCGAGTTTTGGCCAACCAAATTGGCTAGCAGCCTTCCTCATCACCATGTTACCTCTAGCGCTACAACAGCTCCTCAGTCGTAAAAATAACTGGCAAAGACTGTATCTAGCGCTCGTGCTGGTGAGTGGCGTCGCAGCACTCTGGCTCACAAAATCTCGCTCTGGCCTCCTTGGTTTAGGCATTGGCCTTGGCTTCTATGTCGTCGGTAGCATATTGACTCGCAAAAGCCGACGCTGGCAAATATTCATCGTTTCCAGCCTGATACTCTTAGCTGCAGCAGGAGCCGCCGCCTGGCGATGGTGGCTACAACCAACTGCTCCAGAACAGGCTTTACAGCAGAGCAGCACAATTGTTGAAGGCGGCACACCCTCAGAAGATATTCGCAAAATTGTCTGGCAGGGAGCATGGAAAATCTGGCAACGTTATCCAATCCTTGGTAGTGGTGTAGAAACCTTCGCCTATAGCTACTATCTCGATCGTCCTGTCGCTCACAATCTCGTCTCAGAATGGGATTTTCTGTACAACAAAGCACATAATGAGCTACTCAATACACTCGCCAATACTGGTTTATTTGGCTTACTGAGTTACTTAGCAATTTTTGTACTGCTCCTGCTCTATGTATTTCGCCATCCAAACAAGCAACAAAACCTCGCTCTAACTGCCGGCATCGTTGGTATGTTTATTTCTAACTTTTTCGGATTCTCTACGGTGATGACCAATTTGCTCTTATTCGGCTTCTTGAGCATGATTGTCATTGAGACTGAGGACACTAAAACACTAAAAAAAATCAATTCAAAAAAGATTGATGAAAAAACTCAAAATAAAAATATAGAATATACTTTTTATACAATTATTGGTATCGTCACCATCGTGTTGCTGCAAAAAACTTGGCGCATTTGGCAAGCTGATTATCTCTTCACCAGTGGTGAAATGAGTTTCAAAAAAGGTAACTATCAAAATGGCCTCGACTTCATGCAAACAGCTATCAAACTCTCGCCTGAAGAAGCATTTTTTTATGATGAATTGG
>CAITDX010000082.1 GCA_903891335.1 uncultured bacterium | reverse complement strand
GGGAGGGGTTTTGACTGGTCCCGATGTCAACAGTCTACGTCGACAGCATGCTAGTCTCAAGGGCAGCTATATCAAAACCATGGGCAATGAACTATTTCTCATCAATGCGCAAATCAATCCCTATCAATTCGCCCAGCAAGAAAAGTATGACCCAAAGCAATCGCGTAAATTGTTAGTTACGAAAAAAGAACTACAAGAAATTCAAGAGGCATTAACGCAAAAAGGCTTAAGCATCGTCCCTTTGGCTTTTTTTATTGCTCATAACCACATCAAGCTAGAGTTTGCTCTTGCTCGAGGGAAAAAAGAATATGAAAAAAGAGAAACCATCAAAAATCGAGATCTCCAAAGACGTTTAGATCGCATCAAAAAAAACTACGCTTAAGTGAATTAAGTCGCACCAACAAGATCGCTCTTGTTTTACACAGCAATTTGCGTTTTAATAAAAGTACTATGCCCAAACGAATTTTTTGGCCGGTTACTTTGGTGATTATGGGGTTGATTTTTATGGCTTCCAACATGGGGTATCTACCCAGAGCCTTTTGGAATCTGTGGCCCCTCATCTTAGTCGTCGTTGGCTTGGGTGGTCTGATTACTTCTGATCGAGAAGAATGGCTGATCGAAAACAAAACCACTTCCACCAAAAAAGCCAAAACAAGTCCTGCCAAATCTAAGAAAAAAACAAAAAAATAGAAATTGGCATGAGCACTTCATTTCAAATTGCCATCGATGGACCAGTTGCTGCTGGTAAAGGGACAATTTCTCGGTTATTAGCTGAACGTCTTGGCTTCCTCTATGTAGATACTGGAGCGATGTATCGTGCTACTGCACTCTTGGCTCTACGAGCTGAAATTAATCTAAGTGACGAAGATCGCGTGGTTGCTCTCCTGCAAAAAAGTAAACTGGAAATGCGCAACCCCATCCCTCCCAAAGAAACGGATGGCAGACTTACCACCGTTATTCTCGATGGCGAAGACGTATCTTGGGCAATTCGCACCCAAAAATGCGGGGAAGGAGCTTCAAAAGTTGCCGTCCTACCCAAATTACGTCATGTCTTAGTGCAAAAACAACAAGAAATTGCCGCCAGTCAAAATGTCGTCATGGAGGGTCGAGACATTACCTTTCGTGTCCTCCCCAATGCACAGCTCAAAATTTTCCTCACTGCCAGTGTCGAATCCCGAGCTGCTCGCCGTCACACCCAATACCTAACCAAGGGTACCGACGTGAGCTTGGAAGAAGTCATTGAGGAAATCAAGCAGCGCGACCAAAGAGACATGAGTCGCGACACTGATCCACTCCACATCACCAAAGATGCTTGGGTACTTGATACGAGTGAATTAAGCATCGAGGCAGTCGTTGAACTCATTGCTAACAAAGTTACCCAGTTAATGCAATCCTAACTATGAACAAGGATTACCAACACGATCCCCATCTTGTTGCCGACGTGGCCAAAAAAACAGCCAAAATCGAAGAAAAGTATCGCCAACAACAAGCACAAAAAAGACAAAAACGGGCAGAAAAAGAAGAGCTCGAACAACGCCACATTGCCCCTCTGCTCTTATTAGCAACACTGCTTCTGGGGTGGCTGGTGTCAATCTTCTTCTAAATCCCAAAAAACTTACAAAATTTGACCCGCTCTTGGTTGAGTCATTTCACCGTTTGGTTGCACTGGAATAAAACTCTGATTTGTACAAGTCTGCTTAGGCTCCGTGCCATTGACAAAAACTTCTTCGACGACACGAGGACAAGCACTACAGGGCAAAGTGCCGGTAGCTGCACAAATCTTCACTTTGACAAGCTCCTCAGGCACTGCAAAAAGATGAGGTTTATCCGCATCAAGTAATAGCAGCATGATTTTATTCCAAATGGGCGAAGCACCGGTAATACCTGAGGCTACATAGCTCATAGGGGTATTATCATTGTTGCCCACCCAAGTCGCCACCAAACGATCAGTAATGTACCCCACCGTCCAATTATCCTTCATGCTATTGGTAGTTCCGGTTTTAACCGCAACTTGCTGGTTGGGAATATGCAAAACTGACATTGCTCCAAAAGCTGGGGTGCGAGCTCTATTGTCGGACAAAATATCAGTAATTAGATAGGCAGTCTTAGGACTCAGCACACTATCGGTAAAACAGTTGCTTTGAGATAGTGCGCATTCGTTGCGATACAGCTGCTCACCCTTATAGTTAGTCACCTCTAGAAGAGGATTAAGCCTGACCGAGTAGCCAGCATTAGCAAAAGCACTATAGGCACCCGCCAAATCAGTCATCAGCACTTCACCACCACCTAGAGTGAGCGACAAACCAAAACGACTTCTATCTTGCCAGGTACTAATACCCATCGCTTGCGCCTGATCAATGAAATTATTCACCCCGATTTCAGCCAATAATTTAACTGCTGGAATATTGTAAGAAGAAGCCAGTGCTTCACGCAGCGTAACTTTACCATGGAATTTACCATCATAATTTTGAGGTGCATAAGGCTTACTACCCGGCACTTGATACACCACTGGGCTGTCATCGATCATAGTCGCTGGAGTTTTGCCTTGCTCGATCGCTAATGCATAGGTTAAGGGCTTAATCGAAGAACCAGGCTGACGAGGACGAATGGTCACATTTACCTGGCCATCATGAGCAAAGTCGAAGTAATTAGCCCCTCCTACCATCGCCAAAATCTCACCGGTCTTAGGATTTGTCACCAATGCGGCCCCATTGCTAATAGCAAAGTTGTTGAGTTTCTGGACCTCTGTGCTGACAATTTCCTGAGCTTGATTTTGCAAATTCAAATCGAGGGTAGTGCGCACCTCCAACCCACCCTTTGCCAATATTTCTTCACCGTAACGCTCCGCTAGGAGCTTACGCACGTACATCACGAAATGAGGAGCTTGAATATCGGTGCGATCTTGGTTGAATACTAATTTTTCTTGCTTGGCTTGATCAGCTTGTAATTGACTGATGTATCCATCTTCAACCATGCGGCGCAGCACCTCTGCTTGTCGTGCATATGCCAATTCTGGGTTTGCTCCAAAAGGAGTGTAGGTCGAAGGTGCTTGCGGTAAACCAGCCAAAAGCGCCGCTTCTGCCAGGGATAAATCTGCAGCTGACTTATTGAAGTAGCGCCAAGCTGCCTCTTCAACCCCATAGGTAGCCCCACCATAAGCCACGGTATTGAGATACATTTCCAAAATTTGATCTTTGGTATAAATTCGCTCAACCAGCAACGAAAGAAGCAGCTCACGAATCTTGCGGCGATAGGTTTTCTCCGTATCAAGGAGACGATTTTTGACTAATTGCTGAGTAATGGTAGAGCCACCCTGGGAAGTTTGCTTCGATAGATTGGTCCACGCTGCTCGCACAATCCCACGCAATGAAAAACCATAGTGCTCATAAAAATTTTGATCTTCAATGGCGATAGTAGCATCTTTCACATATGAAGAAACTCGATTGAGGGAAACTAAAGTGCGATTCTCATCTTCATAAATGCGATAAAGTAAATTACCATTTCGATCCAAGATCCGCGTAGTGACATTTTGAGGTTTGTTGGATAAATCACCTGCTGCGGGTAAATCTTTAATCGCAATGTCAAAACCCAAATACGCTACTGCCAAAAAGAGCAACGTAAAGCTCAGCGAAACCACATAATTAAGTACCAAACTTTTCTTTTTTGGTCGACCAACTTTGCGCGTGAGATGGAGCGTTTTTTTCAAACGCAGCATCCGCAGAGCGCGCTGCTGTTGGCGTTGTTTCTTATGTTTGGCGCGCAGTCTTCGCCACTCACTTGCCAGACGCTGCGCCTTCAATGTTAGTGGCAGTTTTTTACGACCACGACCTTTTTTGAGTTTCAAGAGTCGCAGAAGAAAAAAATATTGATTTACCAATTTCTTTGATAAACTATGGAATTTTTTTGAGTATCGATGGAAAAAAGAAGCGGTCGCCCGTTTCACTCTAATTGAGAGTGCTAACTTAGGGCGACCGCGTTTAAATGTAACTTTTGATGACGCAGAAACTGGTGACTCAACAGACACTTTTTCAGCAGAAAAAATATTTTTTTCAAAATTTTTTTTATTTTTTCTAGAATGTAAATATTTTTTCTTGACCGCCATGTGGCGCTTATTTTACCCAATCTATTAGATCGGGCAAGCACCAGTCTCACATTTGAGATGATCGAGATTAATATCCTCAGTTAAATCTGACTCAGTATCACTAATTTCATTGATGACCTGCATGAATTGACCAATGGTCACCGCCTCTTCGGGCTGATATTCATACGCCGTCACATCGATCTTAGGCATGACACTACATGTCTTGATAAAGGGTTGATACTTACGGATCATGCTGGAGAATTTGCGATACGAAACCACCTCTGGGTCATATTTCAAAGTATACGACACTTGGTTGCCACGATCTTCAGCCAGTGGTTTACCTTGTTCATCGACACCAATAATCCAATACTTCTCGAGCAGCATCAACCATTTGTACTGCTCCTCTGGAGTAGCCTCACTGGCTGTCACCAATTGGTTATTCATCCCCAGACGACAAATTTCTGGCTGAGTTGGGAAACCAATGGCTGTTGTCCCCTGATAACTCTTGAGTTCTTTGATTGGATAACCCATTTTTTGATATTTTTTGACCAAAGGATCGTCAGAGCGGAATTGCACCCACCGAATATATTCGCGCATGGCGGGCAAATGAGCACCCTCAGAGAGACTGAAAAGCTTCGAAGTGGTACCTGCTGGCTTAATCGTAGTATTGGTGTGAGGGACATTAACTCCCAACTTTTTGGCATAAGAACTTGCTTCATCCTCAACTGCTCGTTTAAAGCGAGCGATAGTCATCCAGAAATCCTTAGCCTTCTCTTCATCAATTAAATCGCGGAACGCTAAACCAAAGGCGTTCCAAGCATACTCATGAATACCGGTCATACCAACACCAATACGATTGGTGCGCTTCACTTCTCGTGAATACAAACTATCCATGTAGGTATTGACTCTAATCAAAGCTCTCGTCGCTACTCGGAATGACTCCTCAGCAGCATCCACATCGGGAGCATGATAAGGCACTACATCAGCAATCACACAGTAGCCACCCAGCATGTTGAGGGTAATTTCACCACAAGGATTGGGAATCTGCGTGTAATACTTGGCACCAGCATGACGAGCTACTTCAGCGAGCATTTTAACGGTGCGCTTCATTGGCGCAAATTTTTTGCTATGAGCATACTTACCATCGAGGTAGCCATCGAAACCATCATCGTTTTGAACTAGCTTGTGTTGATTAACAAAACCTGGCTCACCAGTTTTATCGAAGTAAGAGGCACGCATCACCGCATCCAAGACTTTAATGGAGTGCTGACTACGTTGACGCCAGAATTTCTCATCGACGGCCACACTGTTGTTAGCAGACCACAAGAAACCACCCTTCTTAATACTGATGAATTCAAAAATATCTGGATCGGTCCATGTTTTAACTGCAATACGAGCCGCTCGGCGTGCTCCACCCACCAGCACACATTCGGAGAGATAGTGATCAGCATAAATTGCTTGCTTCCAAGGTCTCATTCCTGATCCTTTGATGGTGGCTAGTTTTTGAATCGCCTTGATCAAGGGTCGAGGACCGGAAGCAGGGCGACCCTGCATACCACCAATTGGGGAGCCTTTGGGACGAACTTTCGAAAAATCAAGAATTAGCGTGTCATCTTTGTATTTACGCTCGTAGGCCATGACTTCGATTTTCTCAACTGCTTGAGCCCAGCCCTCACGAGTATCGGGAATTTCAAACCAGTGTGCATTGTTGTATTTATGACGAGCCTCGCGGGTGCTCTCATCATCGCCCCAGACGAAATCAGCGTGCGCATCACTCAAGACACAGCGCACGATCGGCATATAATCCCAATCAACAACCATGAGGGCATCATCGTAAGCACGGCCCACTCCCGAGCCGTTCAAGAGTAAGTAAAACAATAAGAACGAGGAAGAGGCAGTACTACAGTTAGTGAAAACCTCCATGTTGCGACCTGGTTGCGTCTCATCACCATGTTGGAGATGACGACCACTGAGTAGGAGTGAAGCATTGGAAATGTGCTTGCGCAATAACTCATATTCCTCTTCTCGATCAGCAGCAAATTTCTTTGGCAAAAGACCAGAATTACCAAGGGCCACCCGGTGCGCCACATCAGCCCAAGTTTCCAATTCGCCATTTGGTTTCGTACGCAGAATGGTACGTTTGGCCACTGCTTCACCCAAGCCTTTGGCCAATTTACGATCGATGAACTTCATCTTTTTTTTGGGAAGCGATGCGGGTGACATACTAGATAAATACCTTTCTTTCAGCTTTGGCTTAGAAGCAAAGAATTTGGTGCTTAAACATGAGACTAGGACCTTACAGAGCTGCCAAGGCAACAAGCGCAAGTGAGCAAGACAAAAATCGGCAGTCTAGTGACCGCCCATTTTCGTCCCGCGTTAGTCTCATGTTAAAGAACCAAAACTATACTTCTTTTAGTTTTTTAATTTCGGCTTCAAAGTCTGCCAGTTCACCGAAGTCTCGATAAACACTCGCAAACAGCAAGTAGGCCAAAGGATCAAGTTTTTTAAGTCGGTTGAGAACTAAATTGCCAATTTCCCAACTCTTGACTTCAAAAACTTCTCGCTGGCGCAACTTCGCTTCGACATCTTCAATTAAGAGTTCAATTTGCAACATGGTGACTGGTCGTTTCCAGGTTGCCTTAATCAAACCGCGTTTGATTTTGTCGCGATCGAAGTTCTCTTGACTGCCATCTTTTTTAATGACCTTGAGGTCGACTCCCTCAACTCTTTCGTAGGTCGTGAAGCGCTGTCTGCATGCTTCACAAGTCCTTCTGCGGCGCACACTATCCCCATTTTCCGTCTCTCGTGAATCAATAACCGCCGTTTCGCTGCCTTTGCAAAAGGGACACTGCATAATAAACTCTTAACCCCAACTTATAGTATTTGCGCAATCTCGTAGACACAACATTTTGTGCTTACAAAAGATGAGGACTAAAAGAATCTCATGGAAGGTAGTCACCTGTCAATAGATCAAAATGAGTCAATTAACGACTCCAGACTGGCCCGATATTCATCACTAAAAGCCGCTCCATACGTAGCTAAAAACTCTTGACCAAGGCTGAGGTCAGCTCCAGATTGATTGAGATAATGCAGTGCTTTACTTAAGGTACTATAGGCCAACTCTTGGTTGCCTTTTTCTAAAAGCTTTTTGGCATAAAACATTCTTCGCTTGGCATAGGCAAGCTGTAGATCAGATTTGCGCGCTCCTTCGGCCATTTCCAAACGTAAACGATCAAGCACCATCAGGAGTGGATAGAGTGCGTGATCGGGCAAAATTTCTCGAGTGACATAGAACTTACTCGCAGTCACTTTGGCCTGTTCACCAGCTGAGAGCAGTTGTTGATTTGCAGATTGTAGAGAAACAAACAACACAAAACCAGCCACAGCCACCGCCACCACAAAAAATACTATATTAAACTTTTGCATAGCCTACCATCTAGAAATTAATCAAAAGTACCATCCCCCAAATGGCTTGGTTGAGGACTAATACATAGGCATTACGACGATTATAGAACAACAATGCTTGACCAAGAGCAAAGGCGAACAATAATATAATTTGCCAGAGCACAGCAACACTGGTGAAGCGGGCAAAAATATTAGGGAGATGGAAAACCAAGAAAATTAAGCTGACAAAAAACATTTGGCGTAAGGCTGACCATTGTTTATATTTCTCAAGCACCACCGTCATAACAAAACTAAAGAAAAAAAGCGTCTCCCAAAAACCTGTCAGCAATGCTAAAAAGAATTCCCACCAAAACCAATTCGCCAAATAATACGGCGTGCTCACCACCTGTCCACCATTGCTCAGTGCCCCTAAAAATACCCCAGTGAAACCAAATAAGCCACCAATGGCTAAACCAATCAAAAGGCCTTTTTGCACTTTATCAAGAGCAAAGCTGGCTAAAATCTGGCGATTAGCAGTAATTGCGACATAAAGCACCACTGGCAAAGCAAAAAAAACAAACTTACCAATGGTTTCGTCAAACCAGACAGGAAAATGAAATACAAGCCGATAAAAAAACCAAAAAAATAAACTCAAAACCAACAGTGGCAGAAAGACTTGATGAGTTGACTTGTTTGAACGGTGTGTGGTTTTAGCTGGCTTTGATGGCATCCAAAACGATCTGTAACGTTTTCTCTTTATTGTTTGAAAACGTATCAATAACTAAATCGTAGAGCTCCGGTCGCCAAAAATCAATCGCAGCTGAGCTGGGAAGGGTGCCTGCTTGAACGACCCACTCCTGCCACTCGCGACTATACATGCGTTGCCATTTTTCTAGATTTGCCTGATAACGATCTTGAATGCTTTTCTTAGCTTCCGCCACATCAACACTATCGCGATTAACGATGCGATCAACACGCACCGCATCATCGCTGCAAATCATCAGTACTTTTAAAGTGCCGGGAACTTGCTGAGCCATAAAACCTGAAAGCCAAGATTCAAGAATCCATTTCTCTTGCGTGGATACCTTTTCCCGCATGCCATTATCGACCTGACGATCAAACTCATCATTGTAGGCAGTGGCTAGATGATGCGTTGATTGACTGGGATTAAACAAACCCTGCTCAATCGCATAGGCCCGCATAAATTCACCGCCAGAAAACCCCACCCAACCATCAGCTTTTAATGCCTCTTTGAGCAGACTCAAGAGTGTAGTCGAACCACAACCTGGCAAACCAGAAATAGTGATATTTTTATAGGTATAGTCAGTCATAGGTGCTCCCGATCATTTTTTTCTACTATTTTTTCTACTATATATTTAATTACACTTATCGCTCACGCAGCGCTGTTGTTGCTGCTTCCATCGCGTCAATCATCATCGTCAGCTTGGCTTCTGCCTCACTCCAACTCACACTTTGTTTGCAATCAGGAAAATAATGAAAAACATGATTGCGACACTCAAGCCATACATTCCAGAGATCACGAGCAATCGGTTCACCAAAAGCGCGCACCACATCATCATAAAGCCAATCTTCATCACGCTGATGATTGCGAATGTCTGGATTCAAAGCTCGACCAATGCGAAAACGCCGACCTTCAAAGGTTTGGCGATCAATCAGTCCAAGATCGAAAAAAATTTGTTTCAAAAAACCCTCATAGGTTTTGGCCATGGGAAAAACGAGGAAAGAATAGTCGGGCAAACCAGCAAGTTCTTGCTTCTTATCAAGCAGACGCAAGCTTGTGTCAATCAACGCTCGCTGACAGGGATCAAGGTATTGGTACCAAGCAGCAGTGACTGGAATTTCCATGGACTGATTATAGCAAAATTATTGTAGTAGAATAGAGATGCATCATTTGCAGTAAACAGTATGAATCCATTTCGCCTGGCAGAGAAGAAAAAAGCCAAATCAAAAAAACTACACACAGGTCAACTCGCGGCGTTTTGGTTATTACTTCGTCATAGCAAGCGATTGCAAGCTGGCCTTGGCCTACTTGGACTTGGTCTGATCCTCATCTTGATTTACCTCTACAAACAACTCCCCTCCCCAGCCAATTTAACTTCGAGCGAAAACTTTCCCGTTAGCACACAAATTTTCGATCGCTCTGGCCAATTACTTTACGAAATTTATGGTCAAGAAAATCGCATTCCCATTCAGATTGAAGACCTGCCTGTCTATGTCACGCAAGCCACCATTGCCATCGAAGATAAAAATTTCTATCGCCATCATGGTCTCGACATGCGCGGTTTGGTGCGGGCGCTCATCAATAACTGGCGAGGTGATAGCATCCAAGGCGGCTCCACCATCACTCAGCAATTAGTTAAAAATGCACTCCTGAGCAAGGAAAAAACCCTTCAGCGCAAAATTAAAGAAGCCGTGCTCTCAGTCATGACAGAGATTCTCTATACGAAAGATGAAATTTTGGAAATGTATCTTAACTATATTTCTTATGGCGGCACCGCTGTCGGCATCGAGGCTGCTGCTAATAAATACTTTGATAAATCAGCCAAAGATTTGAGCCTCGCTGAGGCGGCTCTCCTGGCTGGTTTGCCTCAGTCACCAACCACCTACTCCCCGTTTGGTTCGAATCCTGAACGCGCTAAAAATCGTCAAAAAGAAGTACTCAGACGGATGGCTGAGGATGGATATATCAGCCAAGAGACTGCTACAGCTGCTGGCGAGGAAGTCTTGCAATTTGCCATCAAGCGCACTGACATCAAAGCCCCTCACTTTGTCTTCTACATTCGTGATTTACTCTATGAAAAATATGGTGAAAAAATGGTTGAGACTGGTGGTTTACGCGTCAAAACCACCCTCGATTTGAATCTGCAAGAAGTGGCACAAGCTTCCGTAGCAGCTGAACTCACCACTCTAGAAAGAATGCGCGTTAATAACGGCGCAGCCCTGATCACCAAACCCAATACTGGAGAGATTTTAGCCATGGTAGGCAGCAAAGACTACTTCAATACCCAGGCTGATGGTCAAGTCAACGTCACTCTTGCCCTGCGCCAACCAGGATCTTCTATCAAACCAATTATGTATGCCACTGCTATGGCTCAAAAGACCATCAATCCAGGCACCATGCTGCTTGATATCCCCACCTGTTTTCGTAACCCTGGTCAGCGAGATTATTGTCCCAAAAATTACACTGGTGGCTTCAGTGGCCCCACCACTATTCGCCAATCGCTCGGTAATTCGCTCAATATCCCCGCCGTCAAATCACTCGCTACAATTGGTGTTAAAACATTCATCGATCAAGCGACTGCGATGGGCATCACCACTTGGACTGATCCCAGAAACTATGGTCTCGCCCTCACCCTTGGAGGTGGCGAAGTGCGCATGATTGACTTGGCGACTGCCTTTGGCGTCCTTGCCAATCAGGGCGTCAAAGTTCCCCTAACTGGCATTCTCGAAATCAGCAACTATAGAGGTGAAGTTTTAGAAACATATGATTCTGAACAGATTAAAACTGACGTACTCACTCTTACCGCTGATGAGGAAATGGTTGAACAAGGTGCGGTGAAGCGAGTGATGCGGCGCGCGCCTGCCTATATGACCAATCACATTCTCCAAGATAACAGCGCGCGCCAAGCAGCGTTTGGCAGCAACTCAGCTTTGGTCATCAAAAACAAAGTTGTTTCAGCCAAAACCGGCACTACTAATGATTTGAAGGACAACTGGACAGTCGGCTACACACCAGATCACTTGGTCATTACTTGGGTTGGCAACAATGACAGCCAGTCAATGAGCTATCTTGTCTCTGGCGTGACTGGAGCAGCTCCAATTTGGAACGATATTATGAGCTACATTCTCAAGGATTATGAACCAGCCTGGCAAGATAAACCCAGTGATGTCAAAATTGGCATTGTTTGCGCCACAGGTATGCCCGCTTCG
>CAITDX010000081.1 GCA_903891335.1 uncultured bacterium | reverse complement strand
TATTTTGGACCCTGTCTTTTTACAATGCATGCACATGCGTTGTAAAAAGCAGCAGGTACAAAAGATACTTCATGTATATTTCGGACCCTACTTTTTTACAGTATGTAAAAAAGTAGCTGGTACGAAAGATGCTTTAGCATATTTTGGACGAGCTGGTACGAAAGATGCTTTAGCATATTTTGGACTCTTGGTACGAAAGATGCTTTTACACCACCACATTCAGAATCAACTTCGGATAACGATTTTCATTAACCAAAGTATTAAGCACTAACACATTACCCGTAAACATCATTTGTCGGAAATATTTATCTTTCATCAAGAGACGCATTCGATCAAATAATTCATAGATGCCATCAATCAAACGCAATGTTCCAGCAATTTCCAAAGCAATATCTTTTTCGTTGACGTGAGTCAAAATTCGCGTCGCTACGTCTGATTTACGCCACTCAAGCATATTCATATCATCCCAATTAAGCTGAGCAAACAACTCTGATAAACCAATTGCTACTAAAGCCTCCCACTCTTCATCACTCAAACCTTTGACGATTGCTTTATTGGAAATAAGTACTGGCGCCGCTACAAAGTCAGCCTGACTGAAAGCAATTTCTGGAAACGGATTTTGCAACTTCTGCTCCCTGCGTGAACTCCGAATCAAGTCGATAGTCAACTTGGTATTTGGTAACAAACCATTGAGATCGCGAGAAAATACGGCAAAAGCATCAGTTGCTGGAAATGGTGCATAACCACCATCAGTAATCACCACCATTTCCTCTTGATGGTGGTCAAAAGGCCACTTACTGCTCGTACCCGCAATTGAGTACCTCGTCACTAAGTTCTTGAGCAAAAACTTCGTTTTTTGCTTCAAGGCACGATGAGAAATACAGTGCTGATCAAAGTGATCGCTTTCCCCAATTAACCAACCAGCTTTCTGATAAACCGTTGTCATTTTTTGTAACAGCACAGCAAACAACTGACTCTGTCCATCCGCATACAAATCAGTAATTGCCTGCCAATTGCGCTGTAGCGACGCTGCATAATCATGACGAAAATCAGCGCTTTCTGCTTCGATTGCTTGATTTAAAGCGTGAACAACCACCTCTTCTCGCAGTAACGCCATACTGCTAATCACTTTTTCTTGCTCTACCAAGGCAGTTAATTTCTCATCAGTAAAACCATTAGCAGCGACATCACTCTCTTGAACCTGAGTTTCTAAACCAAACCAAACTCCGCCAGAATGAGGATCAAAAGAAAAAAAGGTTGGAATCACTTCAGCCACTTCTTTACCCTTGGATAGCAATTCTTGGCGCAAATGCAAAATTCCCCGTGCCATCATAATCTTACTCAGAATATCTGAGCGCAAACCCGCATCTTCCTGACGACCTCCCTCAGTGGCATGAATTTGACCACGAGCTGCACAAGCCAAATGAGAATCAAGTCCATAGAAAATAGTGTCGCCAGCTTTTTCTTGCAATAATTTGCTAATTTGCTTGACAACAAAGGTTGAATCATCAATAAAAACTGAATTGCGACTCGAACCAGCCATGAAACCACTCAGGATACCAGCAGGTGAGCGCAAAACTCCACCCACGTGTGGTGGTTTGGAAAACATCACTGTCGGCATATTGCGTCCATCGACGCAGGTGGCAAAAAAATCATGATTACCCGCGCCAATATAGCGACGAGCCAAATCTTGAGCAACTGCCACAGGTTTTGAAGCTAATTCAGTTGCTCTGGTAATTCTTGACTGATAATGAACTTCTGCCAATTGCTTAACCCACTGGAAGTTACGCAATACGCGTTCTTTTGAAGCACTATCTTCAACCCGACCAACCGCCAAATGAGATTGGGCTGCAATAACTCGCTCTAATTGTTTAAGAAGTGACTGAGGAAGTACTACTGACATATAAGCGTGATTATACGCTTACCTCACTTCCGCTCAATATGTGCCACACCTTCTCCCTGAGCAGCTTGTGAGGCCACTGCAAATTGCGTATGCTCTTGGAATTCCTTGATGTTTTTGGCACCCGTGTAGGACATGGCAGAACGCAATCCACCGACCAAATCGTTGATAATGCGCTCAGCAGAACCCTTGTAGGGGACCATCGCCATAATGCCTTCAGCACTGCGGAATTCACCCATTTTGGAACCATTGTCCTTCATGTAATCTTCAGAAGCCTGCCCGCGAGCTTTTTTGAAACCACCCACTACTTCACCAGGAGCTTCTTCGGTACCAGCCAGCATCGAACCAACCATAATCACTTTAGCTCCAGCCGCGATGGCTTTGGCAAAATCAGCTGGCTTGCGAATGCCACCATCGGCAATAATTTCCAAACCAGAAGCTACTGTTTCAAAAACTGCTGATAACTGCGGGAAACCAGCTCCAGCCACTAGGCGAGTGATGCACATACCACCACCACCTACGCCAACACGAGCAATCGTTAGGCCAGCTTTTTTGTAAGACATTGCTTGATCGTAACTGACAATATTGCCAGCAATCACGGTCAACTTGAGCTTTTCTTGAATTTCTGCGGCGGTGCGAATAATCTCACTCATCCCACCATGAGCGACATCGAGCAACAATGCCTTGACTCCTAATTTTTTGAACAAAGTGGCATTCTGCAACGCATCTTTGAGTCCAATCGAATAAACCGCATCTACTTTGGCTTTTTGCAAGCGCTCGGCTGCTTCCAATGCTTCATTAACAAACACGCGAGGCATGAAAGTCAAACCACCTAAACGATGCATCAATGCGGCCATCTTCTCGCCGCTGACGGTATCCATGGGGGCGGTGACAATTGGTTTTTGCAAGGTGAATGGGCCAAATTTGACTGAGATGTCAGTTTCTTTGCGCGAAGCAATTTTGGTTTCAGCTTGTGGCACAATTAGCACGTCATCATAGGTTAAGCTGGCTGGGTGGGCGCTGCTAAGCTGAGGCCATTGCTCTGTTTTTCCGAGATATTTGTAAAATGTGGTCGACATAAAGTTCCTTTATTTTTTTATTAATTTTGCAATCGATTATGATCCTAACTAATAATATTTAATGGTTTGCTCGCGCTTAGGACCAACTGAAATCAAAAATGGCTTGGCCTGCAAACTCTCAGACAAAAATGCCACATATTGGAGGGCTTCTTTGGGCAGATCTGCAATCGATTTGGCAGTGGCAAGCTTATTGCCATCAAAACTCGGTAGCTCGACATAGACCGGCTTGACTCTGCTCAGATATTCCTGATCAGGTCGATAGCCGACCTCTTGACCATCGATTTCGTATGCCACACAGACCTTAATCGGCACTTCTGGATAGGCAATGTCGAGATGAGTGAGGGTCAAATACTCGACTCGACCCACTCGAAATAGATACGATAACATTGGCAAATCAATGTAAGCGATGTCACGAGGACGCTTGGTAGTAGCGCCATATTCGTGTGCATCTTCGCGAATGCGCTTGGCCAAAGTCTCTTCCATCATGGTTGGCAAAATTCTGGTGCCGACACTGGAGGTGTAAGTTGCCTTAATCGTAGCGGCACGCACTGCCAATAAACGATCGTCAACTGCTCCCTCAGTAGAAGAAGTAATCCCATCGAAACCACAATTTGAAGCTGTCACGTCAGGGTAGACACCATAGCGAGTATCAATGCCCAGTGCCTGGGCTTTCTCAAAAACCATCGGAATTGCAGAATTCCAAGTTTGCTCGATCAGTGATTGCACTTCACGCACAAATGGCAATAAGACTTGCTTGGCCTGTGCTAAGGCATCGGTAAAAGTCGCCACATCGCCAACTTCCACCGCATTACCATCGAGACGAGGAACTTGCACACTGGCAAGTTCAAAGCCAAAACCACTCACGAGTAGTTGATAGTGATTATAATGAGCAGCAACGCGTTCCTGCCAATCAGCAGCAAAAAGATCGCGTATCCGCAGGGGATTGCGATAAATCACATCAGCGTAGGCAGGTGAAATCCCCCGACCAGTGGCTGCTTTGCTGCCAGTAGCCTTCATTTTCAGGACTGCTTCAAATGCTCGATGGGTATCGAGACACAAGAGTGCCATTTCATCAATCAGCAGCGTAGCTGGCATTGGCTGACCATCCAGGACTTTTTCAACTTCCTTGATTTCCAAAACCAAATCTTGCGGATGAATCACCATTTCTTTACCCAAAACGACCGTGCAACCTTTTTGCAAAACTCCTGACCCAAGCTGATGAAGGGCAATTTTTTTATCACCAAAGGCAATAGTGTGACCAGCATTAGCACCCCCATTATCTCGATAGTGAAAAACGCTCTGATGCTCTTTGAGGAAAAGCATGGTCAACTCGTCAGTCACTCGCCCCTTACCCTCATCACCGAGCGCACCGCCAACCACCGCGATAGAGTTGGCTCGTCGACCCTCTGCCGTAAATGGATTGCCCGCTAACTTCTGATCATGCCCAAACAACTGACCTTGCTGATAAACAGCACGATAAATTTCTTGGAAATTGACTGCCATAGACATTCCTTTATGAATACTTAGTAGTTGGGATAGTTGCTAAAAAATCGCCAATGCGCTGACTCACTTGCTGTGCCAGCTGCTCTGACAAACCAATATAATCACTTGGTTGTAGTGCTGCTAAGCTTGCATCAGTAGCACTTGTCAACACTTGCCAATCTGCCTGAGTAAGAACCTTATTTTTGGCAGCTATAGCAGCTTTTTCATAGGCTGCATCATCACCATGAAGCCGAGCTAAGGTTTGCCAAGCTTCTGTCAAAATTGCATAGTTGGCGTGTAGGGCCTGCTGCATTACTTCTTCATCCACATCTAATTTCGCCAAACCACCTCCCAAACTCTGGTAAGCCAACAAACAATGCGCCATCACTACTCCTAGGTTGCGCAAGACCGTGCTCTCAGACAAGTCTCGTTGCAAGCGGCTAATTGGCAATTTACGCACCATCCCTTCAATGAGCGCATTCGCCATCACCAAATTACCCTCAGAGTTCTCAAATTCAATTGGGTTGATTTTTTGCGGCATTGTCGATGAGCCCACAAATTGCTCTTTGTCTTTTTGCTTCAACCAACCATCACTGATGTAGCGCCAAATATCTTGATTAAGATCCAATAAAATTCCATTGAGTCGCAGAAAAATACTAAGCAGCGCCACGATGTCATCATTGGGACAAATTTGCGTTGCGGTCGTCACTTGCTGCAAAGAGAATTCTGCCAAAAGCTCCTGGCTGAGTTTCTGCCAATCAGTTTGTGGTGAAGCCAATTGCATCGCCTGATAGCCACCCACTGCTCCACTGAATTTTCCATGCAAACGAAATGCTTTTAGTTCCTGCACTAGGGGTAAGAGTCGCTCCGCAAAGACTGCAAATTCTTTACCAAAAGTCGTCGGGATAGCCGGCTGACCATGAGTGCGTGCTAGCATTGGTGTCGCCGCGTATTGATCAATCAATTGCTGCAAATTGGCAAGCACCTGCACTAAACTTGGCAAAATCACCGCCTGCACCCCACCCCGCAACATCAAACGGTAGGCAATGTTATTGATATCTTCAGAAGTAATCGCAAAATGAATGAAGGGAATAAGTCGGGTAACCTGGTGTTGCTCAAATTGCTCGCGTAGATAATATTCAACTGCTTTGACATCGTGATGAGTCTTAGCTTCCAGTTCTTTTACCCGAATAATTGCAGTTTCAGTGGGTTCAGCTAGCTTGGCAAGAACTTCAGCCTCAGTGACTGTCAAAGGAGAAATAACTTGATATGAAGCCAAAAAACGTAAATACGTCAACTCAATTTT
>CAITDX010000080.1 GCA_903891335.1 uncultured bacterium | reverse complement strand
CTTTTTAAGTGATAATGGTGCGGGTAGTTCTTTGCTGTGAAGTTTGGCTAGGTTTTCCGTCTTTGTTGTACTAGTAAATGGGAAGTGGTACAGATCTGATACTTCGGTAGCGGAAAGAATTAGATTGGATAACGCGTTAATAAGCCGTCGAGAGTAGAGCCAAAGAAGTAGATTATTAATGGCTTTAAGTTTAAGGAATCGCTTGGGTTTAAGTGACTGATATCCACCATTTGTAAAAGGTGATAAGGCTGCGATAAATCCCTTTTCTATCTTGTGCTGGCTAGTATGTGAGTTGGTGACTGTCAGAAACCTGATTGAGGTGGTAAAAAGCGGTTGGTCGATTTTTTGTTTAATTTGAGTTTCGATAATATCTCGATAAGTGCTGTCGGGAATTTTTGAATTTAGTTTGATAATCGGTAATATTGGCCCCTCTCGACCACCAGTAAACACCCAGATCATTAGACCAACTGGGAAAAGTAATATTTGTAAAACCAGATAAATTATTGAGCTTAAAACAGATCCCATCGGACTAGATGACTTGAGTTCGGATAATGCATCTTTGTTATTTAAGAATATCGAGCGCAGCCTACTTATTACCTGATGATTCCTAGAACTTATCGGAGAAACAATGATTTGTACTGCAACAAGTTCATCTTCAGTTAACTTTGTCATAGTACCAGTTACATAAGCGATGGGATCGTATTCTTTGAGATTGTCTTGTTTTTTAAGTGGAAACGCGAAGTTATTCGATGCCTTAATTTCGATGACGTGACCTCTTGTTAAGCTTTGGTCGATATAGTCAGCAGCCTCTTTAACTTGAATGCCTGGCAGGTATGAGATCAGGTTTTTCTTAACGATTGAGGCGTCCTCATCGGGTACGCGCAAAATATATCGAATGCCTTTATCTTTTGAGGAAACAATTTCAAAGGCATAAGATTTTGAGACGTCGAGCAATCGATAAATCCAATTTCTTTGACGGAGTAAGCCATATACCGAGCTAAATAGTTGAGTCGTTGTATATGAGCTTTGTTCAGTAGAGGTGGGAGGCAATACTTCATAAGTCGTGACCGGTCTTTTTGACTCAAGCCAAGTGACATATATTTTAACTAGCCAGAAAGCCAACCAGGTCAAAAGAGAAACAAATAGAACTAGGGTAATCCAAGGCTTTGCTAATTCAAATTGGAAACTCAATAGAACAATATACGGAGACAAGTAATTTAACAGTGAAGCAAGCTCTTTTCGTATAACTTGAAAGATTAAATTAATTTCCAACATAACTACCCATATGTGGGCAGTTTTTATCATCGAATACTAACCGTTTTTGATGATGTCTGAATGATACTCCTGACCTGAGATTTTCGCAAAGGCACTTGAGTAAATAGGCTTGACACCGTATGTGTACTTGCTATACTATCACTATAGTGATAGTCTGTAATAAATACCTGATATGAAACGAATACGAGTACAACCACAAGAAAGCAAAAACATCCCCAAAATAGGTTCACAATTATCGGTTGAAGAGCGTCTAAAAGTCATTGCCAACTTAATAGTTGATCGAATTTTAGACCAGCAATTAGTTAAACAAGTAAAAGAGCCATGAATACTGAGCCTGTCCAACAACAAGCGGTAGCAGCAATCCGAATATCTTCATTAAAACAAGGCTTGCAGGGTGATTCGCCTGAAGCACAAAAAGAGCAAATTGAGCGATTCGCTCTAAATCGAGGCATTAAAGTTAAAAAGTTTTTTATCTTCATGGAGTCAGCCTCCAAAGAAGAGCAACCAGTTCAAGAAGCAATTGATTACTGTAAAAACCCCAAGAATGGCATTCAACTATTCATTATCAAATCCATTGATCGTTTCACCAGAGGCGGATCATATCTCTATGACCACCTCAAAATGCAGTTGGAAAAGCATGACGTTAGACTAATCGATATTTACGGCATTATTGGCAACCAAGACGTAAATACTCTTGAACATCTTGGCATCTCCTATAATTGGAGTGTCTATAGCCCAACCAAGAAATCTGAAATTCTAGAAGCAGAGCGTGCTAAAGATGAAATGCGAGACATTATGACCCGCATGATAGGAGCTGAGATCCGCTACGTCCGCATGGGCTACAGAGTAAGACAAGCACCCTTTGGCTATGTGAATGAAAAAGTTGAGACCCCCCACGGCAAGCGAGTGATTTTAAAACCTCATCCAGAAGAATCTCTCTGGATCAAGAAAATGTTCGAGCTTCGTAGCCGAGGTACTTTGTCTGACCAAGAGATTGTTGATCAAATTAATGAGATGGGCTATCGAACACGTAAGCGTTATGTCCGAAATCCCAACGACCGTACTAAAGTTGTGGGTGAACGCGGAGGCAAGCCGCTTCAGATAAAACAATATTGGCGATTTATACAAAATCCAATCTATGCCGGAGCCAATATCGAAAAATGGACTCAGGGAGAGGTCGTTAAATCAAAATTTGACGGTTTAATCTCGATAGAAATGTATAACCTCGCCAATCGGGGGAAATTTACACTTGTTCAAAATGGCGAAGAAATTAAATTGTGGAAGAAACAACTCCCAGAATGGCAGACTAAAAAGTTGATCAATAATCCGAAGTTTCCCTACAAACGAGTAATCATGTGCCCTCATTGTAATAAGCCTTTATTTGGTAGTGCTTCACGCGGACACCTAGGGAAATACTATCCGGCTTATCACTGTAACAAGCGAGGTCACTATTTTAGAGTTACTTCAAAAGAGCTCGAGGAAACCGTCGAATCGTTTGTTAAGAATCTGAATTTTACGCAGGAATATATCGACTCTTTGAAAGAGTACGTGGTTACTCAGTGGAAAGAAAGAGTTGAGAGTAAGCAAGAGGATGAATCCATCATTGATAGCAAAATAAAGGCTCTAAAAGCCTCTGCACAGGCTGCAGCTGACAAGATTAAGTATCTAAGCTCCGAAGTTGCGATTAAGTATTTAGAGGCTGATTTAGTTAAAGCAGAGTGTGAAGTTCAAGAATTGGAAGAAGAAAAGATTCGACGTAAAAAGACTCAAAATACTATTAATATGGAGGCGGTTATGAAGCGCATTGGATATTTTCTGGAACACCTTGAAGAATTGTTGATAGATACGGCTAATCCACTCAAACGAGCTGCCTTCTTTGGGCTCATATTTGATGAGATGCCTACCTATGCTGATTTAAGTTCTGGAACCCCAAAATTAGCGCCATATTTAGCACTAAAAAGGGACTTAGGTGGTAACCTAGTCCCATTTGGTGAGTCCGGTGGGACTCGAACCCACGACACAAAGCTTAAAAGGCTTCTGCTCTACCGACTGAGCTACGGACCCGTTGTTAAAACAATCTCAGACAATAGATTATATTTCGGACCCTGTCTTTTTGCAAGGCAAAAAGAAGAATTAATCATTCACTCGTGAAACGTATTCAGCAGTCTCAGTATCAATCAGCAAAGTATCACCAGTTTTAATAAAGAGGGGAGCCTGCACAATCAAACCACTTTCCATGGTCACTGGCTTTTTACCAGCAGTTTGGCGATCGCCAGCAATTGCGTCTTGAGCATCGGTGACAGTCATGCGCACTTTAGGTGGTAAAACTACACCAATAACTCGCTCATTCCAAATCGTTAAATAAACCTTAATATCTGAAGTCAACATCAGTGCTTTGTCATCCAAAATGTGACGACCAACATTCATTTGTTCATAAGTGCGAGGATCCATAAACACAATATCACTGCCATCATGATAGAGAAACTGCATTTCTTTGGTCTCAACATCGAGCTCATCAACACTATCGTGTGATTTGAAATTAAACTCGAGATTGGCACCGGAGCGCATGTCACGCATCTTGACCCGAGTAAATGCTGAACCTTTGCCAGGAGACACAAACTGAGTCTTCAAGACGTAGTGAGGTTGCTCCTTATAAAGGATATAACTACCTTTTTTGATATTACCGGCTTTAATCATTGACATAAGAGTCCTATTTTACTCCGGAGACAAGCAATTCGTCAATCTTGTTCTCTTAAAAACAAGCTATGTACCTAATTAAAACATTTGACTAGCAGGAAAAAACAGCACCTCATCAATCTCAGTCGCATCTGCCCACAGCATGATTAAGCGATCCATACCAACCGCCATCCCACTACACTCGGGCATGCCTGATTGCAAAGCAGCAATAAAGTCATAATCAATTGGTTGCTCTGGTTTACCCAACTGTTGACGCAGAACCAGATCAGCTTCCAGGCGAGCTTGTTGTTCAGTTGCATCAAGCAATTCACCAAAGGCATTGCCTAACTCCATTCCTCCCAGATATACTTCAAAGCGTTCGGCAAACCGCGGGTCGCTGGTCTTTTTTCGCGCTAGCGCTGCCTGTGGAGCAGGATAGTCAAAGATGATAACCGGCTGATCAAAAGCAGCTATTTTGGTTTCAATTTCATTGAGAAAAAGCTGATTATAAAGTTCTTCCCAAGCTAGATCTGGAGGCAAAGTAGCAATTTCCTGCGTTGCATATCCCAACTCCATAGCCTTATGAGAAAGTGCTTTGACATCGAGCAATTCATCTGCAGTAAGATGTAAATACTTAGCAAAAGCCTCAGCGACAGTCAGACGCACAAATGGTTGACTCAGATCATAGGATTTCCCCTGGTAGGTGAGTGAAGTTTCTTGGCCAGTAATTGCTCCATTGATGCTGCGCAATAAACCTTCGAACTCAGTCATTAACTCCAAATAATTAGTTTCAACTTTGTAAAACTCAAGGATGGTAAATTCCGGATTATGCGTCCCACCCAGACTTTCACGATTACGGAAACTCTTGCAGATTTGAAAAATACTACCCATATTCGCCGCCAATAATTTTTTCATTGCATATTCTGGACTGGTGAGCAAATAAGCATTTTTACTTGATTCATCAGGTAATTCAAGCTTGCTTGTGAATAAATTTAGATATGGTTCAGCCCCAGGAGCACTTACCAGGAGAGGAGTTTCAACTTCATGATACTGGCGTGCTTTAAAAAAAGTTCGAGTGGCATCAATCACTTGTTCGCGCAGCAGCAATTGTTGACGAAATTGGGGATCTTGTTTAAGTCGTTGCCAGTTTTTCATGTGAGAGATAGATATTCTATCATTTCTTAAACACTCAAAAACCAAGCAGCTTTAACACAATGTACACAGCATAAAGAGCAAAAATAAGGGCTGATTCTTTGCGATCCAATTTGCTCCGTGTCGCAAT
>CAITDX010000079.1 GCA_903891335.1 uncultured bacterium | reverse complement strand
GGTCAAGCTGGTATCAACATGATGGATTTCTTGAAGCAGTATAATGCTGCTACTGCTGATCAAAAGGGTCAAGTCATCCCTGCAGAAATCACCATCTACGAAAACAACTCCTTCACCTTTGTGTTGAAGTTGCCACCTGTCTCTGACTTGATCAAACAAACCCTCAAGCTCAAGGCCGGTAGCGCCACTCCAGGCAAAGAAAACAAAGCTAAGTTGACCGTGGATCAGGTCAAGGCTATCGCTGAGAAAAAAATGCCTGACATGAACACCAAGAACTTGGATGCTGCCATGCAGAGTGTGATTGGCTCAGCCAAATCAATGGGTGTGGATATCGTCTAAAATTTATTAAAAATAAGTAAAAAGTATACGTGGGAGGTTGACTGCGAGACAGCAACCGTTTGCACCACAGAAAGATACCTATGGGTACCAAAAAAAATGTCGACATGACTGCGACTGAAACCGAAGTCAAAATCGTCGAAGCTCCAGAAACTGCTGAGAGCCAAGAAGGCGTCACTGAAGTAGTGGCCGCCAAACCAGCCAAGCAAAAGAAAGTCCGCAGCAAAAAATACCAAGCTGTGCGCGCTCAACTCGATAAGAGCAAACTCTATCCTGTCCAAGAAGCCGTCGCTTTGGTCAAAAAATTATCCTACAGTAAATTTGTTGGTTCAGTTGAAGCTCATCTAGTCGTCAAAGAAGAAGGCATTAGCGTCGAACTTGCTCTCCCTCACTCCACTGGCAAAAGTGTCCGTGTGGCTGTAGTCGACGCTGCTTTATTGAGCGACATCGAGGCTGGTAAGCTTGATTTTGACGTGCTCGTGGCTCACCCAGAGTTTATGCCTAAGCTCGCCAAATTTGCCAAAATCTTGGGTCCTAAAGGCCTCATGCCAAATCCAAAAAATGGCACCCTGACTCCTAATCCAGAGATCAAGAAAAAGTCACTTGAAGCCGGCGCTTTCAACCTCAAAACTGAGAAAAAAGCTCCTCTCATGCATTTGACTGTGGGTAAGACTAACATGAGTGAGAATGACCTGGTCGACAACATTGAGGCTCTCCTCAAGGCTTTGCAAGGCAAAGCACTTAAGCTCAGTATTGCCCCTAGCATGGGTCCTGGCATCAAAGTTCTCATTGAAGATCAAGACGAAGAATAATTCGTTTCTACTAAGAACTTTACGCAAGTAAATTAAACAAAAAAACCCGCCTTACGAGGCGGGTTTTTTGAATAGAGCAGCCACTCCATAATAATGAGGCAGATATCGCTCAAACAAATCATGAAACTGCCCGCTCCATAATTTGGCATACTGTGGCTCCATAAATAAGTTTTCTAAATCTTGGGTGATGTCAGCTGGCTTAATCAAGCCCACTCTTTGACGAAGTTCTTGCCAAACTGTCTGCATATTAGAATAAGAACTTTCCTGAATAACTTTAGCTTTGTTTGGTTGAACACCTTGTTGCATGTACCAAAGCAAGTCATAGTAATCTCGACCCTTATATTGAATATTCGATTTTCCTTTTTTAAAGGACCGATTCAAACAAGCAAGAATTTTCCCAGCCATCAGGTTACTCTCATCCCAATGAGTGATTAATATACTATAACCATTTTTCACCACTGGAGTCATGATTGTTGAAGATAGTTGCTGATACTGACTCACATCGATTTTGATGTGAAGTTTGTCATTTGGGTTATTAGAAATTCCCAACTGCTGCAGAATGGGCAATTTAATAATAAAACGGCTAATTTTTTTTTGCCCATCTACATGCTCTTCTGATGATTTAATTTCAACGCTTGGCAATAGCAATCCGACTGCAAGATGGTTGTGCAAATCAAATGCAAAGTTACTTAGATCAACTCCGCTACTATTATCAAGATCAATGTCCTCAGATAGGCGATTTAAGTCATACACTACTCGCGCACAAGTACCACCATAAAAAGCTAATTTATGATATTGCGAATGGTTATAAAGCCATTCTAGAACATGATAAATCAGCATTTCTTTTGCCATAATCCGCTTGGTCAAAGACGGCAAGTCATTCAAGGTAGCTGATTGCAATACACTTTTAATTCCTGAAATTATGACCATACGTGCTTTCTGAGATCGGCTAAGATTCTATGCATTTTGGGTGAGCTTGCAAGCTGCACATAATGAGCAAACTCATTGATTTCATTGTCAGTAAAATCTTCAAGATTTAGCCGCTCTTCCAAAGCAATATTGGAAGCAGTAATTTTTTTGGAATATAAATAGTCGAAGAGTGCCTTCGACTTAGTAGCCTCCCTACACTTTACACCATAAAAAACAGTTTCATTGAAACCAATAAACAACCTTGGCTGCAAATGGTAATATCGATAAACACCCGTTAAATTATTAAAAACTCTTGTGTTTTTTAAACTCATGGCAGTTACCGAATAAGTTGCCTCAGTTAAAATGGCGTGTTTTTGTAAAACCCACTCTCTTGAAACATAGCAATGTTTTTGCAACACCGAACTCACCCAAACCTGAAACCAATCTTTATCTTTATGAGATAAATAAAACTCTCGAGTTATGTAAAGGTTGCGCTTGAGACGCAACAACTTGCCTGCGTTTTCCCATCGACTCAAAGTTACTCTCGCAGTAGCTAAGCTAACCCCAAAAAATCTACTAAAAGTGAGTAGATTGAAAAAAGGTAATTGCTGTAATAAATTATGCGAATCTGACATTATTTATCGGTTAATATACAAATATTGTATATTAAGTGATATAAATATCAATAGATAAACCTAAAACCCTATCCACCCATCTTCTCCAAACTCCGCCATAACTTTTCATCCACCTCGATTGCACCCCGCTCTAGATTGTGCTTACGCTTGCGCGCCGCCAGCTCACCAGGAAAAAAGACCTCAGTAAAACCAGCCGCCTTGGGCGCCTGATGTAATTCATCAATTGCGCGCTGCACTTCATCTTTGAACTCCTCAAGATCGCGAAAAATACTCGGATTGATTAAGAGATAAAAACTCCCCCACCCGCCGGCAACCCGACCCCCCACTCGCGAGTGACTGAGTCCGCCAGCTAATAATTCGACCAGAAAAGCCAAACCAGAACCTTTGTGACTGGCGAAGGGTAGCAATCCTCCACTCTTGATAGCTGCATCCGGATCAGTAGTAGCTTGACCAGTAGCATCCAGCGCTACTCCTTCCGGCAATTGCCGACCCAAACTGCGCGCTACCAGCAACTCACCAAAGGTAATCTGCGAAGAAGCCATATCTAGAATCACTGGTTCGCGGTGCGTCGGCACTCCAATCGTCAATGGATTAGTGCCCCAAATGCCTTTGCTTGTACCAAACGGCACCAAATGTCCTGGAGAATTATGAAAGCCAAGAAAAATCAGGTTCGCTTCGGCCGCCAAGCGCGCGTAGTCGCCAATGTAACCAGAAGCATACTCCATATTCTGGACCGTCACCGCCAACAAACCCACTTGCTGCGCCTGCGGAATAGCTTGCTCCAAGCTCTGATACATCCCGACGAAACCAGGGCGAAATGCGCCATCAAGCTGCCAAGCAGTGGGTAGCTTCTTGTGCCAAGTGAGCTCTCGAGCTTGCGTCGATAAGGCGCCGCTCTCAACCAGCTTAGCAACACTCAGTAAACGCACCAAGCCATGACTGCGCTTCTCCACTAATTCTGCTGCCAACAAATTTTTAGTGATTAGCTCTGCCTCACCAACACTAAAGCCTAATTTGGCTAAAATTTTCATTGATAAAGACTGAACAACAGTAATTTTCATAAATCAAAATTAATTAATCTCTTTTTGAAACTCTATAAAAAAACCTTGCATCTCTTTTTAAACCAAAAGTCCTGACTAGCCAGCTAGGGCGTTTTTCAATGAAATGCTTTTCAACCATCAGTCTTTTATCTTCTCCAAGTCTTTCGTACATTGTGATTGCTCCATCAGAAAGAGCTGTTGATAAATCCGAGTCCCAATTTTCAAAAACCTTATTTATTGATAACTGCTTAATTACTTCTTCAACCAATCTAGAAATATGGTTTGGCTTATTGCCTACTTTTTCCCAACCATTCATAATAAACCCAATATTGGTCAATCCTAAACTGGAAAAACTGTGTCTGCCCTTAAAAATATCCAATATTAATAGACCTGATAAGATAGCCACTCTTTCACCATCTGATTGCACTGAAATAGTTATTAAACGAATATCTTCATTTAATTCATCTGACATCTTGGTAGAATGCGTAAGCACTACATCAAATTTCTTTCCAACAAACGTGAATGACAGGAGAGGAAAATTCTTCTCTCCTGACTCGCTCAGCAACAATGACCATTGATCTGCTAACCTCGTTTCCTGCAAAAGAGTGGTTTCCTTTCAACTGGTTTGCTTTACTTCTTCAAAAGTTGGTCTAAAAATGACAAGGACTGCTTGCCGAGGTCGCCACTCTTACTTAATTCAGCACTCAGTTCTTGCTGCTTGATGAGCGATTCAACTCGCTCGCGAGCTCGACCACGCACCCGCAGGCCGACTTGCTTGCTTGCGACCTCTTCATCACCAATGATCAGCATGATTGGCACTCGTGCCACTTCTGCTTGGCGAATTTTGGCCTGTAGGCGCTCAGAGCGATCATCGAGTTCGACTCGCACACCTTGATCAAGCAAGGCTTCGAAAACTTCACGAGCATAGACCTCATGACGATCAGCAATCGGCAACACTTTCACTTGGACTGGTGCCAGCCACACCGGGAAGTCACCACCATGATGCTCGATCAAAAACGAGAAGAAGCGCTCAAAAGAACCAACTAGCGCGCGGTGAATCACAAAGGGGCGTTGTTGCTGACCATCAGCATCGACATAGGTCAGGTCAAAACGCTCCGGCAGATTGAAGTCAACCTGAATAGTCGAAATACTATCCTCTTTGCCAAAAACATTAACTGCTTGGACGTCAAGCTTAGGTCCATAAAAGGCTGCTTCACCCTTGGCTTCTACGTATTTGACTCCAGCCTCATCGAGAATTTCACGCAAAATACCCTCGGCTTTATCCCAATCACTGCGTTTACCGCAGGCCTGGAATTTCTTCTTGTCTGGATCTGATAGCGACAAACGGAAGTGATAATTATCAAAACCCATATCAGCATAGAAGATATCAAGCATCTTCATCACCTCTCGGAATTGATCTTTGAGTTGCTCAGGGGTACAGAAAATGTGCGCATCATTTTGGGTGAAACCACGAACGCGCTGCAAACCGTGCAACTCACCCGACTTCTCGCGGCGATAGACCGTGCCTAGCTCACCCATCTTAATTGGTAGATCGCGATAGCTGTGTGGCTTGAGTCGGTAAACCATCATGCCCGCTGGACAGTTCATTGGTTTAGGGTAATAAACCTCATTCGAACCTATAACTTTGCCCGAATCATCTTTTTCTTCGTAGGTTAAAGGTGGGTACATACTTTCATCATAAAAGCCTAAATGACCTGATGTTTCAAACAATTCTTTTCGATTCAAATGTGGAGTTAAAATATGCACGTACCCGAAACGCTTCTCCATCTTGAGCATGTAGTCTTCGAGGACCCGCCGCATCGCGTAACCATTAGGCAACCAAACTGGCAAACCCTGACCGATCTCAGGGATGATGGTAAAGAGCTCCATCTCCTTGCCAATTTTGCGATGATTACGTTCTTCGGCCATTTGTTTTTTGGCTAAGTAATCATCGAGGTCGGCTGACGAAGCAAAAGCAGTCCCATAGATGCGGGTCAGCATTTTATTTTTCTCATTGCCACGCCAATACGCTCCGGCAATGCTCAACAATTTAAAGGCCTTGATTTCGGAAATTTTGGCGATATGCGGACCCTTACATAAATCGACAAAAGACGCCAGTTTCACCCGCGCTTGCTCCTTATCAGACATCAGTTCTAAGCCGGCCAACAACTGTTTATCTGCGGCGATCATGGCTGCATCACCGGTGAGATAAAAAGTCACTTGATTTGGTTTTTTCTCAAGCATTTGCTGTTTGACTGGGTTACTACCATCACTCATCGATTCGCTCAGCTCAAAATCCTCCAGCTTCTCTAGCCCATCAAGCAATTCTTGCTTGTAGGAGTTGCGTGCAAAGACTTGACGAGCAACCTTGATTGAAACCTCAACGCGTTCCATCAAGAGGCCGCGACCGATAATTTTCTTCATTTCCTTCTCAATCTTGGGAAAATCACTCTCACTAATGCGCAAACCCTTGGCTCGAGCGCTGTCAGCGATGTCAAAATCAAAGTAAAAACCATCCTTGATTGGTGGACCCATCGCCTTGATGATGACTGGTTCGCCCTGCTCATCAGCACCATATAATTTTTCCATCGCCATCGTCAGTACGTGCTCAGCACTGTGGCGAATTGGTAATAACTGATCAATTTCTGACATATATTCCTTTTTTAGATTCCTTTTTTTGTGTACTTAGTGTTTATTGTACCCTTTTTTGCCATAAAAAAACCCGCTCTGCTTGGCGGGGTTTTCTCACACGACCAACACACCCCGCTGCCTAAGCAGTAGTGGTGGTAGTGGTCAAAGAAACGATACATTGCATTACTAGAGAATCATTATAAACCAAAAGCGACTTAAGACAAGCACGAGTGCTTTCATTGAGGCACATAACAAGCATTATCCTGCTCCACCACCGCCACCACCTCCTCCGCCGCCACCGCCCCCGGAAAAGCCACCACTGCTGCTGCTACCACTAGCACCATAACTATGAGTTGCAGAACTGGTCAAACTGGCGAAGGCACCACCAAGTGAATTGAGTGAGTCAGTGAATGACCCGAGACTAACCGAACTAAAACTACCCACCGATGAGCTTTCAAGCTGATCAAAAGAATGGATGCCCCAATAGGTGCGCAAGGTCGTTTCGTCTGCTTGACTAAACTTCACCGGCAAGGCAGCCAATGCTCGCACTGATACTCCAAAAAGGGTTCCGTAAATCAGATATTTCTCCCACAAAATGACACTATCGATCGCATACTGGCTGGTTTTCTGATAGGCGAACATATGTCGCTTGAAGGCCAACCAAGCTTCTGCCTCCTCACGACCCTTGGGACTGCGACGATGGGCAAAGATTTGCAGGCCAGATAATAGCAAACCAATGAAGAAAAACAGTCCCGCATTTAATGATGCCAAAAGTATGATGAGACCAGCAAGGGTGTCACTCAACCCAGGAATGGCCAGTGAGCTGAGTCCACCAATGAAAAAAAGCATCCCAAAACTCAGAAACGCAACTAAAAACACCAAGCCTGCCGAGAAACTCTGCGCATAGGCATGTGATGCCTTATCAAACAAACCAAGATGTAGACTTTCATCCATAGAAATTTTTTCTAAACCTTTGAAAAAATTGAAGCTGGAAGAAGGATAAGTCTTGATGTAATTAGCTATATCCAACAATGCCAAGCGTTTCTTAGTGGTTTCATTTGGAGACTTACTCAGCTCTCTCCTCTGCACCCATTCGCGCTTGGCTTCATCAAAGTACTGCAGGTAGCTGGGAGCAATTTTTTTGGTCAAAAAAACGTACACCGCCTGCTCCACTGCGCCAAGCTTGACCACTCGCTCGCCCTTTTGTGGCTCATCAACTTCCTCAACTACCCTATTCGTCTTTTCCAAAAAATATCGATATTCTTTGCGCAAAAAGCCTTCTTTTTGCATGCTGCGCGCAATTCTAAATAATTTCTTCTGCACCAGTGATAAAACTGTCGCAGTAAAAACTTTTGGATTGAGAGTTTTCTTGGCTGTAAGGAGTTGCCAGACAACTGCTGGCTCGAGATCTGAGGGTGGCTCCCACACTCCTGCTCGTTTTTGTAAAGGCAAGTCTTTGCCGAGACGCCAAAATTTGATGATTTCTCGAATGGTCAACCAGACACCTGCTATAAAAAGGATGATAATTCCGATCAAATAGAGCCATGCCAAAAGACGAGCCCGATCAACTTTTGCGACTGTATCAGTGATAAATCGATCCTCCTCTGCTTTAATTATTGCTAAACTACTCTCTCCGTGGGCACCGCTCAAAAAAAGTTGCTTCGGAAAAAGCACTCGTCCCTCAAATAATTGCCCCTGGTCAAGCTGCTTGACTGACCAAGTAATTGGATGCAAGCCAATGCCATCTGCTGGCAACTGAGCAATAGCAACGGTTGCTGCCAATGAACCATGGCCAAATGCCTGAACTTCTTGAACTTGACTAGCGAGGGTTTGTTTTGGCAAATACATGGTTGCTCGCACATTTCGACTAGCCACTTCCCAGTTTTGGCCGACAAATTGCCAGTATAGCTCTGCGGTGTCCTGATGAAGCGTGACCGCGTTTTTGACCTGGTAACGCAAAGTAAAGGTTTTGGCCTGATCGAGCGCTTGGAAGTGCCATTGGATATAGTAGCGCTCGCCCTCATCGACGACCACAAGGGTGCTATCTGGATTCTGGCGCGGTTCTCTGAGATCAGCTGAAGCAGTGGCGAGCGCTTCATAGCAAGTTAATTCATCACAAAGCGAAAAATTGGCCAGCTGATACGGTTCTTGCCGACCCGTCGCCTGCTTGTCGATGTACTGATACACAAAACGATAATCGCCATGAAAATTAAATTGGCGCTCTTCCTGTACTTGCATTGAGCCATCTTGGTCTAGAAAAGCCCGGATCTCTACTGAGTCGATCGAGTATTCTTTGGCACTAATAGGATGAATGAGAGAAATGAATCCAAGTGAAAATACAGCCAAGTGCAAACAAGTAAGCCATAGAAAAAGGGGCAGTTTTTTCATCCATTTAGATTGTAGCAAT
>CAITDX010000078.1 GCA_903891335.1 uncultured bacterium | reverse complement strand
CTCGCTACAGAGTAGGTGGTGAAAAGAGTGGGGAGCCTTACAGCAGAACTTATTATTGTCTCGATAGATATACTGTTTCAATTTCATTTGGAGATGGCGAGATTGAAGGCTCTGTTGCTATTGTGGACAATGGCATTGGAAAAAGGTTAACTGATGATAAAAGATTAATTGGATAAATTGAAGTTTTTGTTTTGTTACCTTTAATCCATTCACTGTTTCTCTTCACCCTTGCACCGCTTACTTTCTTCTGGTACAATACCATTCTCTCGAGGAATTTAAGTGAAGAGAAGAAGTTAGCCACTAACTCTCTACATAAACTTCCCCTGTACAAGAGAGGAATGATTAGCTATAATAGCGCTTTGTGATTTCGGATATCCCTTGATCACAACAGCCTATAAGAAGAAGGCGTTAATTAAAAATAGTATGACTAAAAATCAAAACTCATACAAGATTCGAGTGAGACTCAAATCTTACGATCACCGCGTCATTGACGAGGCTTCTCGTAAGATCTTGCAGACCGCTTTGTCTACTGGTGCTAAGATTATTGGCCCAGTGCCTTTGCCAACTCACCGCAAATCTTTTACTGTTTTGACTTCACCTCATACTGATAAGAATGCTCAAGAGCATTATGAGATTCGCACGCACAAGCGGTTGATTGACATCGTCGATCCAACCAACAAAACGATCGATTCTCTGATGCATTTGGAACTACCTGCTGGTGTTGATATCCAGATCAAAATGTAGTTTCAACCAGCAGCAAAACGGTCGGATTAGAACCCGGCGCTCGAATGTTAATGGACACAATGCTAAACACTATATTTGCTACCAAAGTAGGAATGTCTCAAGCCTGGTCAGAGGATGGTAAGCGTTTGCCTATCACCAAGTTACAGGTTGCTGACAACATTGTCCTTTCCAAGAAAGTTACTCAAGACGCTTTGACCACTATTGAAGTTGGTTATGGCAACAAAAAATTGAAAAATGTGCAAAAACCACTCCGTGAGCAAATCAAAAAGAGTGGTTTTTCTTTTGGTGTTAAACAAATCAAAGGTGTGAAGGCGACTATTGCTGAGGGTAGTGAGGATGCACTCGCTGCTGGCACTACACTCAACGTAAGCGATATTCTTACCGTTGGTGACGTTGTGACGGTACAAGGCACGACTAAAGGTCGTGGTTTTGCTGGTGCGATGAAACGCCACGGTTTTCATGGTGGACCCAAGACTCATGGTCAATCTGACCGTGCTCGTGCAGTGGGTTCCATTGGCTCAGGTACAACTCCCGGTCGTGTCTGGCATGGCAAGAGAATGCCTGGTCACTATGGTGTTGAGACCAAAACTGTTTCTGGTTTAGTTGTGGTACATATTGATGCTGACAAAAAAGAAGTTTGGCTGAGTGGCCCAGTGCCTGGTTTTCGTACCAGTACGGTGGCAATTACCAAAACTGGAGTCAGTAAAGACATTAAATTGAAAGGTCAATCCTAATGCAATTGACTGTCATTGATTCCGCCAGTAAGAATGAAAAAGTTCGCGTCAGCGATACCTTATTTGCAACCGCAGGTGCTGATTTTTTACTTGCTCAAGCAATTCGTGTCTATCTGAGCAACTTGCGCCAGGGTACTGCCCACACCAAGACTCGCTCTGAGATTAACCGCACTAAGAAGAAATGGTTTAAGCAAAAAGGGACTGGTAACGCTCGTCATGGTGCTCGTACCCCCAGCATTTTTGTTGGTGGTGGCGTATCTCATGGTCCTCGTGCGATCGAAAACTGGACTAAGACCTTGACTGCTAAGACCAAATTAGTTGCACTCAAAGTTGCCCTTAGTGCTCAGAAGACCAATATCTTTTTGAGTAAGGACGTGGCTTCTCTAGCTGGTAAAACCAAAGATGCTGCTAAACTGGTTGCTAATCTTGGTGGTGATGATAGTAAAGTGTTAGTTGTTTTAGCCAAGGGTAACCCAGTAGTGGTGCGCTCTTTGCGCAACCTCAGTAATGTTCTCGTAATGACTGCTGATCGCTTAAATGCTTTGCATGTAGCCATGGCCGACAAAGTTTTGGTTGAATTAGCTGCTTTGAAAGTTCTTGAAGATCGCTTAGTAAAAGTTAAGAAGAGTCAATTGAAAAAGTAATCATGAACGCGTACTTAATTAAAAAACCAGTTGTCACTGAACGCTCACTTGACTTGGCCAAGAGAGAGCACGTCTATACCTTCGAGGTGGAGATGAGCGCTCACAAAGGTCAAATCAAAGAAGCAGTGGCGAGTATCTTTGGCGTGAAGGTCTTGTCAGTTAATACTGTCGTGCGCCATCGCATTAAGAAAAAGACTGGTCGCAAGAGATTAAACACCGTCCGCCCCAAAACCAAAAAGGCGTACGTCACTTTGGCTGCTGACAGCCATATCGATCTCTTTGATGTAGGAGGAGAGAACTAATGTTAAAGAAAGCTAAAGGTACCAGCG
>CAITDX010000077.1 GCA_903891335.1 uncultured bacterium | reverse complement strand
GGTTTGTATTGGCGAATCAGTTTCACCTCCAACTCCAAGCACACAAGCTGTGTCAGTAGTTGAATATTTTGCTGATAAAAAGGGAACTCTATCAGTAATCGATATTGATTTTTTACGACAACATTCGCAAGTTAGTAAAATTAAAGTGCGGTATAAAGTTGGAGCAAAAGTTGATCAGGCGCGCATGGGTGGTAAGAGTTTGCTGAGTTTTTATGTGACTGCTCCAGATCAACAAGCCAGTCAGGAACTTGCGCGCAGCTTATTTCTACAACTTAAAACAAAACTGCTCGTAGATTCTCTTTGACAATCTCTCGTAAACTATTTTGATAGGCAGACTTGTTTTCTCTGAATTCTTTGGGAAGTAAAATAGTTTCTGCTTGAGGTAATTTTGCAATTTTTTTCAAATCAAGGCAATTGATTTTTCCGACATATAACATGCTTGGATCATGCTGATGGTTGTGAAGATACCAGAGAACTTGTAAGAAACCTTCAAAATAGACTAAGTCTTTGGTGTAACCACCAGGTTGACTCGTGTCGCTCAATCCTCTTTTCTTTTTGGTTGTCCAGAGCCAAGCTCGATCAGCATCATGCCAGGTTTGGTAAAAAAAATGAAAAACGCTGACAAAATCTTTTTCTAATGCCAAATCAACGGCTAAGTAGTTGAGTGCTGATTTATAAACTAGTTTGCTGGAGTTTGCAGTGAGTTCATTAATTAATGCAAGACCTTCTTCAGTGCGTAGGTGAGGACGCAGGTTATAACGATTTTTTTGCTTGTACCAGGCTTGTCGTTGATAATTAACCTGTCTGAGGATGTGAGTGTCGATTTCGTGACGCATGGTGCCTTCGATCTCAAAACGGTTAACGGTAACAGGTAATCTAATTTTGATGGTTTTGTTTTTATTATTAACTGCGATACGACTGACAAATTCAGGCGAGAATAGCAGATGATAAGTATCTTCTAGTTGGTAATAATGCAGTCGTTCTTGAATTAATTCAGTAATTTCTGTTTGCGTCAGATAGTCTTGTGGGGGTTGGAGTGCGATGGGATTTTGGCTATTGATAAATTTTTTAACAATTTTTTTGGCTAGCCAGAGATAGAGCGGTTTGGGTTGGCCATACTTGATGAGCTCGCGCTGATTAATGGGTTGGTTATAGGTGAATTGAGGATTGTACGTGAAATTACTGGCAAAAAACTTTTCTTTTTCTGCATTTAAGTTGAGGGGATTTAAATCAGTTAATTTCAACATGAGCTATTTATTCATCGAGGCGAATAATGAAGTTTCTCAAGTCTTTGCGCCCAAGCTCAATTTGATGGCTTTTATTATTGAGCTTACTACTCACAGCCATAGTGGTCTTAAGTAATTGATCTTTGATCCGCAGCTTGATTTCCACTACAGGAATTTTACCTTCTTCTTGTTCAGCTTGAAACCATAACAGATCTTCCATATCGATTAGGCCAAGCTCTGCCGCTAAATTCTTGGAGATAATGCTGCTAAATCGACCAGTATTGAGAAAGGCATTGGCTTGAAGACTGAGTTTGGCGTCGCCATACACCAACACTTCTTCTTTGAGACCAACCACCGGAAATTCTGCTTTGTTCTTAATTTTGGCTGCGAAATCGCTGGCAAAAAGTGCCTTAGCAACTTTGACGCCATGCTTGGGATTCTGGATGTTGAGGTCCTCTACCCTTTCGAGACGGCGACGCAAGCCCTCGCGATTAGCCATTTGAATTGAGAGTCCTGGCGCAGCATTGATCTCAACCACCATGGGGCCTTTTTCTTGATGAATGAAAAGGTCTATACCAGCTAAACTCATTTCTGCAGCACTGGTAGCTAAGACCGCAGTTTCGAGAATAGCATCCCACTCGGGGATAATGATGCCATTGAGTTTCTTCTTGGTGCCTGGCAGAAATTGAATAGCTTCATTTTTGTGAGCGATGGCATGGGTAGTCACTCCAGAAGCAATGTCGATACCAACGCCAATTGCTCCTTGTGATAGGTTGGCTCGACCGCCAGATTCTTCGGTTGGTAAGCGCAACATTGCCATTACCGGTACACTGTTAAAAACAATCACGCGAATGTCTGGCGTACCTTTGTATGAATACTTTAGGAGTTTGGGGTGGATGGGAATTCTCTCTTCGATAATGACATTGTGATTGAGGCCATGGATGCTGTATTGTCCAGATAAAATATCATCGCAGTGGAGCTTGATGTCGCTTAGTGACCAGGAATTACCCAGCATATCAACCCAAGTGTCGGCATCTTGTTTGGTGCGAAAAGCAACGACTCCGGTACCAGCATACCCATTAGTTGGCTTAATGACAAAGTCTTTTTCTAGGCTTGCCCAATCAAAATCATTAATATCTTCAGTGGTGGCAAGGATGCCATAAATACTTGCACAAGCAATGTTATTACTGCGCAATAAGATTTTGGTGGCATACTTAGAGCGCACAATTGATTTGGCCTTACCAGAACTCCGGCTCAGGTAGAGGGCATTGCGAGCATTGATTCCAAGCAGGTCTTTGGCTTTCCGGAGTAACATACGACTCTATTCCTCTTCTTCTTGACTACCACCAGTGCCGTTACGTTTGAAATTACTGAAGTTAGAACCTTGGCTGAGTAAGTCGCGAAAACGCAAGTATTCCAGCAAGCGCAGGCCGGTGTATTTACCAATGAAGATGTTGATTAGCGCCACTCCCAGGAGAGTAAGTTCTGGTCGCAAGATGACAAATTTTTGAATTTCTTCTGAGCCAATAATGAGTGAACAGAGTACGGCTGTGAGGAGAGTTTCAAAAGTGATTTGCAAAGCTTCCTTTTGACTATTGAAGAGTTGGGTTTCCATGAAATTTTCGGTCAATAAAATGATGATTAAGAGCGGAAAAATACTGATATTGAGCACCATATCAATGCTATAGACTGAGCCAATTAGCAGCAAAGCTAGAATGGCAGTGGAAACACTAAAAAGCAGCATGGCAGTTCTAGGCAATACGGGAAGCTTGAGTTTCTTTAGAATTGGTCGACTAATGAGTGCACTGACTAGCACTGAGGCAAAAACAATGACTCCAGTAGTTACTCCAGTAGAAACAAAAGCAACTGATAATACCGCAGGGATATAAATGCCAAAACCTTTTAGACCAATAATGTGACGAGAGAGAGCGACAAGGGAGGCAATAACAGGAAAGATCAGTAAAATGACAATAATGTTGGCTGGCATACCACTGGCAATGGCCTTACGAATGGCCTTTTGGACGATGTTGTGCCAAGCGACGGGACCAATCGGATGTTCATCAAGATAAGCGGCCAATTTGCTTTTTTGTTGACCGCTGGTTTCTGTAATATCTTCGTCGGCTTTTTGTTGCAGTTTGCCAACCAATTCTGCTGAAGGTGAGGCAAGTTTAGCTTCTTCAGAAGCTTCGCTGGCTTGACTAGCACTAGTGGCGATTGTCAGATCTGGATCAAGAGTAGTTGCTGGTGTTTTTGGTTGGGTTTGCGCATTTATCAAAGTGTGGCTGCTCAGGAGATAAACCAAAGCAAAACCGGCCACTATTAAAAAGCGTTGTAAGAAAGATCTCTTCATTTGTCCATTATAGCAAATTTAGAGAATTAGGGCAAAAAATCCCTGGACGAAGCCAATCAGTGCTGAGGCAAGTAGGAGTGAAAAGAATTGATTGAGAGCAACACCAAATACCACCACGTTGTCGATGGTGAAACCGGGTACGAAATAAGTAGCTAGGTACAGAATCAAGACATTGATCACTAGTGAAAATAGACCGAGAGTGACGACGTTGATGGGGAGAAATAAAATCTTGAGGATCGGCCGGACAATTTTTTCGAGCAAAGTCAGGACGATGCCAGCCATAATGAGGGTAATTGAGCTGCTGTAGCTAATATTGGGAAATAACCAGGCTAAGATGGCGATAGTCAAAATGGAAATGATAATTGATTTGAGCATAACGATCCTCCCCTATTACAGTGATTCTAAAAGATTTTTAGTGCGAAGTCGAGTGTGGTGTTTTTTGGCGAAGCGGTGCGCTTCGTCACGGAGTCGCTGTAGCATCTGGAGGGTTGGGTGATCGGCTGGCAAACGCAAAATTTTACCATTCACAACGATACGATCAGGATTTTTGACCAACCCAATCACAGGCATGTGCCAGTGCCAGATTTTGCGGACTGCATTGACTTGTCCTCTACCCCCGTCAATCATAATGACGTCGGGTTGCGGCCATTCGGGATGATTTTGTCGACGAGTGAGTGCTTCTTGGAGCATGCCATAGTCATTGGGAGTGGCAAGGGATTTGATTTTGAAAAATTTATACTCGCTGTGATCTGGCTCGCCGTCGGTGAGGACGACCATGGAGACGGTGGCTTGCTGACCCATGGTGTTGCTGACGTCATAACCCTCGATGCGCTTGATGCTTTGATCGCTGGGAAAGAGTTGTTGATCGTGGAGGATTTTGCGCAGCTGGATGAGCCCGGCTTCGGCTTGGGTGCGACTGAGGTTGGGTAGCCAAAGGTCGGTTTTAAGCGTTTTTTGACTGCTGGAAATTTCTTTGATGAGCTCAAGTTGGTTTTTGTAAGCTTGAGCTGCTTCGTATGCTTCTTTTTCTGCTGCTTGTTGCATTTTGGTGGTCAGTTCTCGTAAGAGGATTTGTTTTTGACCTCGCAAAAAAGTAACCAATTGTGCGATGGTGGCCTGATAGTCAGTGGCGGAAATTTTGTCACAACAGGGGCCAGCGCAGAGGTCAAGGTGATAATACAGACAGGCTTTGTGTTTGGAGTTGGGACCATGATTGCACCAGCGAAAAATTGGTCTAATCAGCTTGAGAATCTCATTAAGACGGTAGCCGCTAGCAAAAGGGCCAAAAACTCCTAAGTTTTTTTGGTAGCGAGCAAGTTTTAGGTCAGTTTTGCGCAAGCGCAAGACCTTAGGGAATTCCTCTTTGGTAATCAGTAAGTAGATGGTTGATTTATCATCTTTTAAGCGACTGTTGAAGTATGGTTGGTGAGTTTTGATGAGTTCGGCTTCGACAAAAATAGCCTCAAGCTCGCTGTCGAGGATTTGATATCTGATCCCTCTGGCGAGTTGGGTCATTTTGCTGATTTTCCTTGAGAGCTGTGGAGAGAATCTGTAGCTGTTGATTCTGTTCTTCAAGTTTTTGGCCTTGCCGACGTAGAGAACTTGTGAGTTTTCGTCCAAGAAGGAATAAACTCCCGGCAAGGAGGGTAATGAGGATAAGTCCCCCGCCCACAACAAGGACTTGCTCTGCTCTTGGAGCTTGGAGATTAAGGCTGGGTTTGACGTTGAACTCATGAGTAGTTGCTTGACCTTCTTTAAAGATGATGTCGATTGTAATTTGATCGCTTTGGAAGCGGTCTTGCTTATTATAAACGCTCAGAGGCAGCGTGAGTTTGGCGAATGGGAGAATTTTGCTGGGTTTTTTGTTTTGGTCCAGGATTAGTTCGCTGCTTTTGCCCACTGCATTGATTGTAGCCAGGTACCAAGTTTTGCCAGTTTTGTTGTAGATGTGAAGCTCATAGTTGCCAGGAATTTCGATGCCAGCAATTTTTTTGGCGATGAGATTGACTTCAAGGTCGGGGTTTGGCAGGGGAATTTCTTCCTTGGCGAAGTCCAGGTAAATTTTCTTGTTTTGTTCATCGCTGGCGCCGATATATGATCCTGCGGGATGTGGCAGAGTGCTGGAAACACCGTTGATAGCGAGAGCGATGTGATTGAGGTCAAAGTTGTTGAAATAGTCGACGCCACCAGTGGTGCTCTGCCAGGTTGGGTCGACGCTAATCCAGGCTTTTTTGGTCTGGTCATAATATTCTGGCCAGGTATGCAGGACATCGCTATTGAGATTGCTGGGGCGTAACTCTTCATTGCTTGAATAGGCAATGCCGACAATCCGGCGACTGGGAATGTTTTTGTTGCGAGCCAAAGCGATGAAGAGGTCGGTGTATTCTTGGCAGGTGGCCTCAAAGAGATTTTTCTCTTGGATAGCGGCTTTAGCGCCGAGTCGTTCGATGAATTGGTCAAGGGGTTTGGTGGTGTAGTGAAGTGTCTTGACCGAATAATCATAGACAGCTTGAACACTATCGAGAGAGGCTGCAATTTTTTGAATTTCTTCATCCTGGCTTTCCCAGAATTTTTGAGGGGTGGTGTGTTCTGGCAAAACCTGACTAAACGGAATTGTTTGACTGGGAGCAAGTTGTAGCTTAACCTGAGCGAGTAACTTGACGTAGAAGGAATTGTTGGCTGGGATTTCGTAGGTAGCGATGAAATTGCCATCAGCATCTTCCTTAACTTCTTTTGGTAGTGGATCCAGATGGAGGTAGTAGACTTGCTGCGTGGGTGTTTCTGGTGGCAGAGTGATTTGAGTTAGTGCAGTCTGGCTGGTAGGGTTTTGCAGGTAATAGTTGAGCTTGAGATCAAAGAGTTGCTGATGGCCAAAGATGGCTGAGATTGATTGATTGCCAAGATTGCTATAGCTAATGACGTTGTAGTCGCCATCTTGGCTGAGGGTGAAATTGCTGGGATTGATGCGACTAGGAGTGTTGAAAATACTGGGGACGCGCAGCTCCACCTGATAGTTTTGGTACTGATACTGATCGTTGAGTTTGGGGATGTTGACTTCGAGAATTTTGCCACTAATCAGGGCGATGTCCTGATCACTGTAACTAATGATAAGTTCATTGCTCTTGCCTTCTCCAACCACGGGGTCAGCGAAGGTGACACCGATGCTGGTTTGGCCGGTGCTTTTACTAATATTTGGCTCTAGGTTTTTGCCATTGTGAGTGACACTGATGTTGCTGAGATTAGTGGAGCTGGCAACGATGCCATATTTACTGACGAAGAGCTCTGGGGTTTTATTTTTGATGGTAAATTTTTGCTCGACGATGGTCTTGCCTGTGGCGGTGACGGTGTAGGTGCTCTTGAGATCAATAGTGAAGTTTTCTGAACCACTAGGGGTTGTGGTTTGGGCGAAGATGGGGGTGATGGTTATGAGGATGTTGCTGAGTAGTAGGAAGAAAACGCATACTACTATGCGTTTGAGCTGCTTGCATTGATTCTGAAAAAGCGACATTAGTCACTATTTTACACGGTTTTGAGGAGGCTTGGGTGGGGAGAGAAAATTATGGGTAATTTTTCTTGCCATCCGAGTCATTGATTGCTTTTAGACCTGAGCCAATATCTACTCGAGGGAGAGGATATTGAGGTTCTGTATCTTTCAAAATTCGATCAACTAATCCTTGTATGCCTCCATCTGGCTCTGCTGAAAGACCTTGTTTTTGTTTCAGCAACTCCCCCATTAGCTGCACGATTTTATTTTGAGCATCTTTGGTCTTAGAAATTCTGGCAATCGTTTCTTTAACAAACAGTGCGCTATTCAATTGTTTACCAGCCTCCTTAAGTTTTTCAGTATCCAATGTTCTAAATAAGACAAAGAGTTGTTCTGAATTAAGTTGTCCAAATTTTTCTGCTATTTCTGTCGCTGTTTGAATTTGTTCGGATGTTAGTGGTGGTTCTTGAAATAAATTGAATTTTTCCCCAGGTCCTTCCATTCTAAGCATTTTTAAGGGAGTATCCCACTCTGGGGTTCTGCCATATCTCATTTGACTATGAGGAGCTTGATATAAATAAGGTAGTTCTTCTCCCTCAGTCCGATCTTCCTTGAGCGCTGAGGTTAATTTGCTTTCATTCGCAACTTGCTGAGCCTGTTCCACCGCAGCATCAATTTTCTCCCTCTGCTTAACCGACAGAGGATGATTTTCAGGCTGAGCTTGATTGCTTGGTTGATCATTTTTTTCAGCACCTTGATCACTGAGAAAACCTATCTGTTTCTCATCAACAAAAATTTCTTCTCCTGGTTTAATTCCTTCATTCATATACTGCATTCTACCTATTTTTCTCTACCCTTGTCAATTTTTTGCACGCGCAACACGTATTTTTTTAGCAAGTGCTATTTCTTCAACTCCAACTCTTCCCGCAAATATTTGCCAGTGAACGACTGTTCATTTTCTGCTACCTCAGCTGGGGTGCCGGTGGCAATCACTTGACCACCATATTCTCCACCTTCTGGACCGAGGTCGACGATCCAATCTGCGTTTTTGATGACGTCAAGATTGTGTTCAATTAGGATGACGGTGTTGTCTTGTTGAACCAGTTGATGGAGGACATTGAGTAATTTCTGAATGTCAGCGAAGTGCAGACCAGTGGTTGGTTCATCCAACAAATAGATGACATGATCGTGAGATCTGGTACTTAATTCTTTGGCCAGTTTGACCCGTTGGGCTTCACCGCCACTTAGAGTGGGAGCGCTTTGACCAAGCTTGAGATAGCCGAGCCCCACTTCTTTGAGCGTGGCTAATTTCTGGCGGATGGTACTGTGATTTTTGAAAAACTCGTGGGCCTCATCGATGCTCATATCGAGGACTTGGGCGATGTTTTTCTCATGATAGAGCACTTGGAGGGTTTCTTCGTTATAGCGTTGACCATGACAGACATCGCATTGGACATAGACATCAGGTAAAAATTGCATTTCAATTTTGATTTGCCCCTCACCCTGACAAGCTTCGCAGCGGCCACCCTTGACGTTGAAGCTGAAGCGGCCAATCTTGTAGCCACGCATGGCGGCGTCTTTGCTGTGGGCAAAGATCTGGCGAATATGATCAAAAGTTTTGGTGTAAGTGGCAGGATTGGAGCGCGGGGTTTTGCCGATGGGACTTTGGTCGATCATGCTCAGGCGCTTGACTTGAGGTGGCACGCTAAAATTCTCCACCGTAGCCAATTTGCCATCATAGGCATAGCCGAGGTGTTTGGCGAGATGATTATGGAGGACGTTGTGCAGAAGCGTCGATTTACCAGAGCCAGAGATACCAGTGATGCAAGTCAGGCTATTCAGTGGAATGTTGACGTCAACAGCTTGGAGGTTGTTGTGGGTGGCGCCGTGGACTGCCAGCATAGCTTTGGCTGGATTTTTGCCAGTAGCTTCCTTTGGTCGAGTGATATCTTTTTTGCGGGCTAGGTATTTACCAGTGAGAGAGTGTGAGTCCTTGAGAATGTCAGTGTAGCTGCCTTCAAAAACCACTTCTCCACCCTCAATGCCGGCCTTGGGTCCAAAATCGACGATGTGATCAGCTGCCATCATGATATCGCGATCATGCTCGACGACGATGACGGTATTGCCTTTTTTCTTGAGTTCTTGCAAGGTCTCGATGAGGCGACGGTTATCACGCTGGTGTAGACCAATAGTCGGTTCGTCGAGAATGTATAAAACGCCGGTCAGGCCAGTGCCAATTTGTGAAGCCAGGCGGATGCGCTGGGCTTCACCGCCAGCGAGAGTAGCAGCTTCACGAGCAATGGTTAGATAATTGAGACCAACTGCTGATAAAAACTGCAGACGGGAGCTAATTTCTTTGAGGATTGAGGCAGCAATGTGGGATTCTTTGTCTGACAAAATAGTGCTCTTTGGCTCTGAGAGTTGCTTGATCCAGCGCAAGGCTTTGTCGATGGTCAGCTGACTAAATTGAGCAATATTGAGACCATCGATGCTGACAGAAAGTACTTCTGCCTTGAGGCGATCGCCATGACAAGTGGGACAAGTTTCCTTGTGCATGAACTGGCCAATTTCACGACGGATGAAATCGCTGTCGGTTTCGCCATAGCGACGCTCGAGATTTTTGATGAAACCCTCAAACTGAGATTGATAGCTGGTGGGGTTGCCGAAGCGGTTCTCCCCCACGACGTCATAAATTTTGTCACTACCATACAGTAAGATTTGTTGCAGTTCGTTCGACATGTCTTCCCATTTAGTGAGACGGAAATCGGCGCCATGATCTTCAAGAACGATTTTGATCAATCGTGCAAACCAACTCTCGTTAGCCAGCATCCGAGCAAACGGGATGATGGCTCCCTCGCTCAGCGTCAAGCCAGGAGCGATAATTTTGTCTGGATTGATCTTGAGAATTGAGCCTAAGCCATTGCATTCACTACAAGCTCCCTCTGGTGAATTAAAAGAAAAAGAGCGCGGTTCTAGTTCCTTGATAGAAATACCGCAGTGACTACAGGCAAGGTTTTCGCTAAAAAACAAATCATGCATTTCCTGTGGATTATCAGGAAAAGTGAAGCTCGCATCATTGATCCAAGTTACAATTGCTAGACCATTAGCCAGGCGTAAGGCTTCTTCCAGAGATTGATTAAGCCGGCTTTTGAAGGTGCTTTGTTCCTTTTCGTCGTTAAGTTGTTCTCGACTGATGACGAGACGATCAATCAGTGCTTCGATGCTGTGTTTGTTGGTTTTGATTAAGTTGAGTTCTTGAGAAAGATCGTACATCTGACCATCAATACGAGCCTTGTGATAGCCTTTTTTGACCAGATTTTGCAGGAGTTTATCGAATTCACCTTTGCGCTCGCGCACCACTGGTGAGAGGATCATTAACTTCTGAGGTTGGCGGTTGCTGCTAAATTCATCGTTGATGTGCTCCAAAATGTGACCAATAATTTGGTCAATACTTTGAGTGCTAATTTCGCGGCTACAATTGGGACAGTGCGGGTGTCCAACTCGAGAAAAAAGCAAACGGCAGTAGTCATAAATTTCAGTGATGGTGCCAACGGTCGAGCGAGGGTTGTGGGAGGTAGTTTTTTGGTCGATGGAAATTGCTGGTGAGAGGCCATCAATCTGATCAACATCTGGTTTGTTCATCACCCCCAGAAATTGACGGGCATAGGAACTGAGTGACTCGACGTAACGACGCTGCCCCTCAGCGTAGAGGGTGTCAAAGGCGAGTGAGCTTTTGCCACTTCCAGATAGTCCCGTAAAAACAACCAATTGATTTTTGGGCAACTCGAGGCTGATGTTTTTGAGATTGTGCTCGCGAGCACCAGTGATTTTGATTACGCTACTTCCCAACATGAGGCAGCTATTATACTAGCTTTTGAAGAAAATAGATACCTTTAGACTCCTGTCTCAGTAGAGGTAGCTTTCTTTCGAAGCATGTAAAGCAAGAGAGCTCCTGCCGCTGCCAAAGAGGCAATGAGC
>CAITDX010000076.1 GCA_903891335.1 uncultured bacterium | reverse complement strand
TTGCTTTTCCAATATCCACTTAAATTTCTTGCTCTTTCTATCAGAATGAACAACCAAAGTCTAAACCATGTTTTTATGCTAAATCTTCTTAAGACTATTTTCCACCAGTTAATTAGATCTTGTTTAGATTTAAAACTACTAAATTTTGATGAAGTGGCATGCTTATAGTGATAGACCACAGCTTTATCTGCCAAAACACAAAACATGCCGTATTGACGAGCTCGAAGAGCTAGGTCGACATCTTCTAGGTAGGCAAAAAAATCTTTCTCTAGCAAACCAATTGTCTTAAATAATTTTCTAGTATATAAGGCAGCAGCACCGTCTGGTCCAAAAGGCTCAGCAAGTTTAGTTTTAGGTAAAAAGTCTCGATGTTTTAACCAATAATCATTGTCATTGCTCAAACTACAAACAAGATTGCCATTAAGAGCCTCGGCTTTGCCCCTCCAGGAGAAACCAAATCCTTGTGAATCCAAAGTCTTACGATCACCCAAATAAATTTTGCTTGCCACCATATCAGCTCCAGTTGCACGCTGGGTACAAACTAACTCTGATAACCAAAATTGAGTCGCCTGCGTATCATCATTTAAAAAAACAATGTATTCACCACGCGCAGCTTCGATACCCGTATTGGTGGCACCAACAAAGCCAGTGTTATATTCCATACAAAGCCACTTAATTTCTAGATTTGATTGCTTTTTACTAAGAGCTAGCTTTAATTTTGTTTTAGCCTCAATCATTTCTTTTTGAGAACTATTACAAACAACCAAAGCCTCTAGCTTAGTATTAGAAATAGTTTTATCAAATTCAAGTTTATTGAGAGCTTCCAAGCAATCTCTCAGATAATCAAGGTTTCCAAACATGGTTGGAATAATTATTGAAGCCAAATAATTCATCGGGTCAATTATAGTCCAAGATTTTATAAAACTCACTCACTCTCCCTTGTCTTGTGTTTCAAAACTCTTTATCATGACTATGAACTATGTTTGCCTTCGTCGCCAAGCTCCGCCAGTCAGAAGGTCTACGTCATTCGCTAGTGACGATCACGTCCTATGCCTTTGCCTCTGGTTTTTCCGCTCTCGCAGTCATTCTCATTTCTCGACTCCTTGGACCAGTCGCTTTCGCTGACTTTTCGGTGGCTTTTTCACTTTCCTTGATTTTGAATCGCTTCAACGACCTCGGTCTCTCCATTGCCATGCAGAAAATTGTCGGGGGAGAGTGGCGACATGGCAAGATTAATGCCTATTTATCAGTGCTTTTACGTTATCGACTGATCATTTCTGTCCTAGTCTTGCTGATTGGGGTCTTTTTTTCTGGTCACCTAGCAGCACTGCTACACATTAGTAACCTTTGGCTGATCCCACTGACCTTCATTTCCAGCTTACCCGTGACCTACTTCGAATCGGGACAAGTCATGCTCCAGAGCTTGGCTCAATTCCGCCTAGCTGCTTACAACTATCTCCTACCTTCACTGCTTAAGTTTTTAATTGCCCTTGGACTCTATCTGGCGCAAGTTGCCAATGTCCCTTTACTACTTGTCATCTACGGCTTCAGCTGTCTACCTGCTTGGATTATTGCTGAATGGCGCAAACCGAGTTGGATTCGCTATCAGCTCCTCCAGTCCTTTCCCAAGGAGGAGGGGAAGATCCTGCAAGTGCTTCGTCACGCGGCACTGGGGCTGCTGGCTGCCGGCATTATCGACAATATTGACATCATCTTCGCCAAGCACTATCTCTCTGCTTACGAGGCGGGTTTACTCGCTGGTGTCAACCGGATTGCCATGCTGCTCTATGTGGTGGCTTATTCACTTGCCAATGTCCTCAATCCTCGGGTGACGGCGTATTTCCGTCAAAAAGACATGCGCGCATTTCTCAAAAAAGCCTGGGGGATTAGCGTCTTGGCTATCCTTGGTTTCTTCTTGACTCTGCCACTGGCCCCGACGCTCATTTATTGGACGATTGGTCCCGAGTATCTATCAGGAGTTGATAGCTTAGTGGTGTTGCTGGCAGTTGGCTACCTGAGCATTCTGATCGTGCCCTTCGCGGCGCTGTTTTATGCCTTCAAAAGCAATAGCTACTTTTCCCTCTCGGCACTTGTTCAACTGGTGATTATGCTGGCCGGCAACTTCCTCTTCGTCCCTGACTATGGCTTACACGCCAGCGTCTACACGCGCCTGATTGCTCGTGTAGCGCTCTTGCTTTTGACTTGGTATTTGTTGTGGGTGAGCTATCGGCGGGAGTTTGGGGGGAAATCTTGAAAAGAAATCACAAGACAAATTTCGCAGATTCGTCTGTGCACCAGCACGCGAGCCCATACCCCGATTTTGCTCTACTCAGGTAGCAAGAAGGGTGCTATACCTAAAATTCATAATTTTATAAAAAAAGAAGTCATGTCAGCATCATTTTTGCGCTCAATCTTGTTTCAGCTACGCCGAATCTTTCACCTGCCGGCGCGAGATTTTGCCTATCTGACCCATCCTTTGTTTAATCGGGATACGACCAGCACCGGCATTGCTCAGAAGCAGCTCCTGGCGCAATACGCTCAACTCAAGCAGCCTCTACCCATCAATCAGGTTGGCTTTCGCTGCTTCTCCCAGTTTGATGAAGATGGGATTTTACTCTATATTTTCAGCCAGATTGGCTTTGGTCAGAAAATTGGCATTGAAATCGGCGCTGATTGTAGCGGTGATTATTTTGCCTTTCCCGAGAGCAATTTGACGAATTTATTGGTCTACCATGGCTGGCAAGGGCTTTTGATTGATGCTGATGCTGCGCACGTCCGACAGTTACAGCGCTTTTTTCGCAATTGCAAAAGCATTACCTATCGGCCGCCCCAGATCGTGCAGGCGACAGTGACCCGCGACACCATCAATCAGTTGATTGAAAAAGCAGGCTTGAGCGGCGAAATCGATCTTTTTTCCCTTGATACTGACGGCAATGATTATTGGCTCTTTCAAGCTCTAGAAGTGGTGCGCCCGCGCGTCCTCGTTCTCGAGTTTAATCATTTCTGGCAGGGGAGAGCGGCAGTGACGATTCCATATCAGGAAGATTTAGCTGCGTTTGGACGCCTGTGCCAGCACCATCCCGAGTATTTCGGCGCATCGCTGGCGGCAATGGTCAAGCTCGCTGATAAAAAAGGCTATCGCTTGGTTGCACTCAATAGCTTCGGCCATAATGCCTTTTTCGTAAGGAAAGATTTGGGGAGGCGAGTGTTTAAGAAGATGGAGATACCAGTGCAATCCAAAGCGAATGTGAGACAGAAAAAGATTACTTTGCCTTTGCAAAAAGTGTAAGTTTTGACAAAAAAGCAACAATTTGCTATACTTCTCTCTAAGATTGGATCGAAAGTGACGGACGAGGTCTTAGCTATACGCTAAAATTTATGACTCCGCTAACTGCGATCCTTCTTTTTTTACTTAATACCTGTAGGGTACATTGTAAAATTTTACAAATAGTTTTGGATATTTGCTTTCCAATAAACCTTGATTGTGTTTTTCCTTCCAGTATTTTACTTCAGGCAAGTTGAGTTTTGAAAAAACCTGCTTTCGAAACATTGTTTTGAACACATCTCTTGTTGGAAAGAAGCCATTTCTAATTGCTCCAAGCAATAAATCACAAACCTGCAAACCCTGATTTTCTTCGGCAGCTGAATCAATGTACTCAAAATGTCTTAAATACTTTTTTTTACCAGAAATTAATTTTTTTCTAATGACGGAATTAAATTGATCACCATTGCATCTGGTTAGATTGTCTAAAAGCAAAACACCACTTGTAATTCCATAATAATTGTAGTTATTTTTAATTAAATTTTCTACAATTTTGGTATAAAGCATTGCTTTTTTTACTTTATTTTCTACGATAACTCCAGAAAGTTTTTTCATCTCAGCTAAATCTTGAGAATCGTATGCTATAATCCCTACTCTAAAAAAAGCACGATAATTAGAAATAAATAAATCAACTGCTTTTAGTGCGATTTCATATGCACGTTCAGAATGAAGCTTGCTGTATTTAATTTCTTTTAACAATCCCTCTCGTGTAACAAAATCGTGTTCAATTTTGATTTTCTTAAGACCATTTTGAATATGTTGTTTAGAGGATTGTGTTGGAAGAAAAAGTGCTCCGATCAATAATAATTCTTTATGTGGTTTTCTTTTCTTTATTACGTAAGATTCATCTAAATACGTCAACATCTATTTTTATTATAGCTGATATTTATCAATCGTCATTAATTAATATAGATTGATTTATAAGCATAATATATATTTTTCTCAAGAGTTTTTTTATGTGTTTTATTCGGGTATAATTTCCGCATCTACTGTCTTGTCTTTCTTTTTGCTAGAATCAGCTCATGCAAGCATATTTCTCTGACAAAACTGTCCTCATTACCGGTGCTGCCGGCTTTATCGGCTCCCATCTGGTCGACCAACTCCTGAAATTTGGCGCCACCGTCATCGGCGTCGACAATTTCATCACTGGCCGTCATGTCAATCTCCAGCATCTCGCCAACAACTCGCATTTCACCCTCATCGAGGCCGACGTCAGCCAACCCGTCGCTAGCTATCTGAGCCAAGAACAGCTCGAGAGCCTCGGACTCGTCCTTCATTTCGCCTCACCCGCTTCGCCACCAGCCTACCAAAACAAACCCATCGAAACTTATCTGGTTAATTCTTCTGGCACTCACAATCTTCTCAGTGCCTTGCAGGCCAACAATCCTGATTGTCGCTTGCTCTTTGCCAGCACTTCCGAAGTCTACGGCGACCCACTGGTCCATCCTCAGACCGAGGATTACTTCGGCAATGTCAATCCTAATGGCGAGCGTTCCTGCTACGATGAAGCCAAGCGCCTCGGCGAGACGATTTGTGGCGTGTTTCAGCGCTATTACCAAATGGATGTGCGGATTGTTCGCATCTTCAATACCTATGGCCCACGCATGCGTTTCGATGATGGGCGCATCTTACCCAATTTCATCAATCAAGCCCTAGAGCGCAAACCCTTGACTGTTTATGGCGAGGGTAAACAAACTCGCTCCTACTGCTTCGTCGATGATTTGGTGAGAGGCATCTTATTGCTCGCCAGTGGCGCAGAACTCTCTGGGGAGACCGTCAATCTCGGCAATCCTGAAGAGTACACCGTCCTGGAGACGGCAGTGCTTGTACAAAAAATCATCAACGGCTCGGTAGCTGCTGATGACATTCTCTTCCATGACTTACCCAAGGATGACCCGACTCGTCGCAAACCAGATATTAGCAAGGCCACTGAGCTCTTGGACTTCACTCCAATCGTAGATTTCCGCACTGGTCTAGAGCAAACCATTGCCTACTTCGAGAGTCCTGAAAGTAAAATCTTAGACTAGCATGTTGTACTTGATTATTTTTGTCGCTTTATTGATTCGCCTGCCACTCCTTGGTGGTTCGTTTTGGCTGGATGAAGCCGCCCAATACCTCGAGAGCGCTCGTCCACTCAGTCAACAACTCCAGATTCGCGACGACTTCCAACCACCCCTGATGCACTTAGTGACCTTTGTCGGAATTCGTTTAGGTGAGTTGTTTGGCGTAGAGAGAGCAGAGTGGTTCGTGCGTCTGCTGCCGAGTCTCATCCCTGGGCTACTCAGCATCTATGGCATTTACCTGATTGGCAAAGCCCTTCACAAGCCCAAAACCGGTCTCTTGGCGAGTTTTTTCTTGAGTATTTCCTCGCTGCATGTGTTTTATAGTCAGGAACTGCGCCCCTACAGTTTGCCTACGCTCTGGGCCGTCTTTTCGACTTATCTACTCTTGCAAAAGCGCTGGTTTGGCTTCGTCATCCTCTCAATTCTTGGCCTGTATTCGTCCTATCTCTATCCGTTCTTACTATTTGGACAATTGCTTTTTCTGGTCTGGCAAAAAACTCCCTGGTCGAGGTTGGTGATGATGGGCACAGCCATCGTCGCTGGTTTTGCCCCGTGGCTACCGAAATTTCTAGAGCAATTAGCGGCCGGTCAAGCCCTGCGCTCCAGTATGCCTGGTTGGGAAGAGGTGGTAAGTTTGCCGCAATTCAAAACAGCGCTACTTGTGCCCGCTAAATTCATCTTTGGCGTCCTCGATCTCGAACCAACTGCGCCATTCCTAATTTTGGGAGGCATGATCGTACTCAGCACTCTCTCTCTGAGCCTGAGTTTGTGGCGCCAAGCTTCACTTCGCAAGCACAAAACCATCATCACTTTGCTCATCACCTGTCTAGCCATCCCTTTACTAGTCTCTTGGCTCGTTTCTTTTGTCGTGCCAGTCCTGCAAGCCAAGCGGGTCCTGCTCCTACTTCCATTCTGGCAACTCTTTTTAGCCTGGTTGGTAGTGCATTTTCAGCCAAGCAAACCACTCTTGAGCAAGCTGCTTGCAGGTAGCATCATTTTGATTGGCATCTGGTCAAATCTGGCCTACTGGCAGACTCCAGCCTTACAGCGAGAAAACTGGCGCGCCCTCCAGCAAGAGATCAGCACTCGCTTTGCCCCCAAAAATACGATTCTGGTCTTTGGCTTCGATGCACCGTTTGCCAGTTGGCAGTACTATGACCGCGAGCAATTTCCAACCTTTAGCAGTGGCTCATTCAACACCAGTGTTAATACAAACCTCGCTGAACAAATCAAAATCATTGATCGCTATTCTTATGTCTTGCTATTTGACTATTTACGCGATCTTACCGACTCTGGCAATCGCCTCGAGCAACTCATTCTTGACCTAGGCTTTCGCGAGGCCGGCGTGCTAGACTATCCAGTGATTGGCTTTGTCAGAATCTACGCTAAATCAACTACAGCGCAGCTACCAAACGACAGTTATGAAAATTGGGATTGATGTATCCAGCTTACCATACCAACGTGGCGTCTCTCGCTATACCAGCGATTTAGTGCGCGCCTTGGCGGCTGAAAAAAATACCGAGCTTTTCCTCTACGGCAGCTCACTACGCCAACATCGTCTTCTAGCCAGTGAACTGCGCAACACCCTCAAAAATATCTTGCCCGATAAATACCAAGTTCAACTTGATTATTTTCCACCGAGCGTCCTTGATAAAATTTGGCGCTTAGGCTTACTTCCCATCAAAAATCGCTTTCCAGAAGTTGAAGTCTTTCACAGTTGGGACTGGCTCCAGCCTCCAGATAAGAAATTACCTCTAGTGTCCACTATTCACGATCTGGCGATCATTAAGTTTCCGCAAGTCGCGCACCCGCAAGTGCTCAAAATGCATCAAGCTGCCTGGTTGAAACTCCGCCAGCGCCAAGCCCACATCATTGCCGTTTCCCAAGCCACCAAACTTGATATCCTTCGCTACCTAGAGATCCCTAGTCAGCGAGTTAACGTAGTCTACGAAGCCCTCCCAACCCAAGTCGCCACCATCAGTCAAGAATTAGCCAAGCGTCCTGATCTCATTGCTGCTATCAAGCAACGCCTCGATCTGAGCCGACCATATCTGTTTTTCGTTGGTACTAGAGAACCGCGCAAGAACCTCAAACGCCTCATCCAAGCCTGGCTGCCCCTGGCTAAAGACTATCAACTCATCATTGCTGGTGAAGAATCCTGGGATGATAGTGCCAAAATCACCACCAATCCCAATCTCCGTTTCCTCGGTCGAGTTAATGACTTTGAGCTGGCGGTGCTCTATCACCACGCTGAAGCCTTTGTCTATCCGAGTCTCTATGAAGGATTTGGCCTACCAATTCTAGAAGCATTTTCACACGGTGTCCCCACCATTGCTGCCGATATTCCTGCCCTGCGGGAAGTCGCGGGCAATGCTGCCACTCTCGTTAATCCAGAGGACGAGCAGTCGATTCGCCAAGGGATCGAAAATACCCTCAATGAAAACAAAGCTGCCAGCGATGCGCGAATGAAAAAAATGATTATTCGTCTCCATCTCTTCAGCTGGCAAAAAACTGCCCAAAGCACCTTGGCCGTCTATCAACAAGCTATTGCTGACGGTCACCACTAAGTAGTATTACCAACATGATTACAGACACTCCCACCGCTACCAGCTCTACCACCACTCTGCGCCGCATCGCCATTGATGCTAATGAAGCGAATGTCATCAATCGGGTAGGGAGCAATAACTATGCCTTTGCTATTCTTCAAGAGTTATATATCCTCACTAGCAAGCGCAAGAACCTCGACGTCACCATCCTGCTCTCCAGTCCCAAAGTTGCTGACCTCCCCAAGGCTCGAGCAAATTGGCGCTATATGGTCATAAAACCAGCCACTCTCTGGACGAAGTGGGCGCTGCCAATTCACTTACTGCTACATCGACGTGATTATCAGATTTTTTTCACCTTTTCTCATTATGGCCCCCAAATCTCCAGCGTGCCCTATGTCAGCAGCGTCATGGACCTGGCTTATCTGCACTATCCTGAGCAATTCAAGCCCACCGATCTCTTGAAATTACGTGACTGGACTGCTCGCACCGTCAAATTTGCCAAAAAAGTTGTGACCATTTCACAATTTTCGAAACAAGAGATTGTCAAACACTATCATCGCCAGAGTAAAGACGTGGTGGTGGCCTATCCCAGTTTTGTGTTTGCCAAAAGCGCTGAATATCAACACAGTCGTGAATTTTTTGCTAAACATAAACTACAGAGCAACTACTTCTTGTATCTGGGCACTTTGCAACCGCGCAAAAATATCATCGGCCTGATTGAGGCCTATGAAGAATGCGCTCGTAAACTAGCTGGGGCCAACCTCAAACGCTCTCGGCCACAAAAAATTCCCCAATTGGTGATTGCGGGTAAACTTGGTTGGCTAACTACAGAACTCCAAGAGCGCATTAAGCGCTCACCCTTTGCTGACAAAATTATTACCACTGGCTTCGTCGCTGATGAATTTAAGCGCGCGCTCTATCAACATGCTGTTGCCAGTTTATTACTCTCGTTCTATGAGGGTTTTGGTATCCCACCTCTAGAGTCAATGCAAGCTGGCACCATTCCCATAGTCGCCAACAACTCGAGCCTGCGAGAAGTGGTTGGACAAGCCGGCTTCTTGGTTGATGAAAAAAATTCCCATCAAATCAGTGACGCCATGATTAAAGTCCTCACCCTGAGTCATAAAGAGAAATTGAAATACAAAACGGCCATGCGCCGTCAAGTCGCTAAGTTTTCTTGGGAAAAGTCGGCGCGTATCGTACTAGAGACATTGGAAAAGATCTAAAACAATGGTCAAAAACCCCATCATCATCGGTATCGATCCTGGCTACGATCGCATTGGTCTGGCTATCGGTCAAAAACAAGCTCATTCCTGGCAAATCTTGGCCTATGAATGTCTAGAAACCGATCGCACACTTGATTTATTTGCCCGCTACCAACAAATCAGCACCCGCCTTGATCAACTATTAACCATCCATCAACCCCAAGAAGCGGCCATCGAATCACTCTTTTGGTTCAAGAATCAAAGTACAGCATTACACGTCAGTGAGGCTCGAGGAGTGATCCTTGCTGGTCTACTCAAGCATGGTATAACTATTAGTGAGTACACGCCCTTGCAAATCAAGCAGAGTCTAACTGGCTACGGTCGAGCAGACAAGAAAGCAGTCGAGAAAATGGTCCGTCTGGAGCTGCAATTGACTGACTCCATCATCGACGATACGATTGATGCTCTGGCTTTAATGATTTGTCACCAGGCTGCCCGAACACTCAAGAAAAAACTATGATTGCTTATTTAACTGGTTCTCCGATTTTCCAAGCACAACAGGTAGTGGTTGTCACTGGCGGCGTCGGCTATTTAGTGCATGTCGGCAACACCTTACTGAGTCAATTAAGTAGTCAGCAAGCTGAGCAAGTTAGTCTACATATCTATACTCATGTCAAGGAGGATCGCCTCGAGCTCTATGGTTTCGATCGTCTGGAAAACCTTGAACTTTTTAAGCTTCTTATCGCCATTTCTGGAGTCGGTCCCAAAACTGCCCAAAACCTGGTCGATGCTGGTAGTGAACGACTAATTGAAGCGGTGCGCCAAGCTCAAACCAGTTTTTTCACCAGTGTGCCTAGAGTGGGGAAGAAGCTCGCGCAAAAAATTATCATCGAACTCAAGAGTAAACTTGGCAGTCTCCAAGAACTCAACCTCAGTACTTTGAGTCCCAAAGCTCAGGACGTCATGGACGCACTACTTGGACTTGGCTTCGATGAGCAAGTAATTATGCAATCCATGTCCGCACTCGATGTTGAAAACCTCGATCTGCAAGTTGCCATCAAAACGATTATCAAGATGAATTCGGGCAAGTAAACCCACCGTTGCCTATGCCAAATCCTAAACCCCTCATTTCCAGCACTGATGAAGAAATGCTTTTTACTTCATTACGAGCGCAAGACTGGCAAGAATTCACTGGTCAAGAAAACATCAAGAAATCCCTCCAAATTGCTATCAAGGCCGCCAAGGGCCGCCACGAAGCAGTTGATCATGTGCTGTTTTATGGCCCTCCAGGATTGGGTAAAACCACCCTCTCCCAACTCATCGCCAAAGAAATGGGGAGTAACTTCAAAATCACTTCTGGTACTGCACTATCCAAGGCCGGCGATCTGGCTGCCATCCTCACCAACTTAGAAGACGGCGACGTGCTCTTCATCGATGAAATTCACCGCCTTCCCAAAGCAGTTGAGGAAACCCTTTATCCGGCTATGGAAGACTTTGCCCTCGATATTGTCATTGGCAAGGGCCCTTCAGCGCGCACAGTTCGCCTTGATCTGGCTAAATTTACTTTGGTGGGCGCCACTACTCGCTTCGGTTTGCTGACCGGACCATTCCGCGATCGGTTTGGCTTGATTCATCGATTAGAATTTTATAGTCCTACTGAACTCAGCGGTATTCTCCAAGCTGCTAGTCTCAAACTTGGCGCTTCACTAGAAGCGGCAGCCGCTCTTGCCATCGCTAGTCGCTCACGGGGCACGCCACGTATTGCTCTCAAATTACTTAAGCGGGTTCGCGATTTCACTCAAGTTCTCGAGCAAAACAGCATCACTCTTGATTTAGTCCAACAAGCCCTCTCAATTTTTGAAATCGACGAACTTGGCCTCGATGAAAATGATCGTCGACTCATCTTAGCCATGATTGATAAGCACCACGGTGGACCAGTGGGCCTAAAAACCCTGTCTGCCTCCATCAACGAAGACCCCGGCACCATCGAAGAAGTTCTTGAACCCTATCTGATTCAAATTGGGATGATCAAACGCACTGCTACGGGGAGAGTGTTAAGCGAGCGAGCCTATCAGCATTTTGGTAGAAAAAATCCAAATAATGCGTAATTAAATGGCCTGAACAACTAATCTCTTAACATCGACTATTTTTCCTATTTCTGCCATAAGATAGGCATCATGCTCACTGGCTGGGATTCCTTTAACTGAAATCTCAGCAATTTTTTTATCTGGTTTAAATAAACCGGTTGGCACGTAAATTGAATAAAATTCTCTATCTCCAGAACACACATAGACTGCTCTTACGTTTACAGCTTTTTTAATTTCGATTTTTTCATCTTGCTGCCAAATTGTTTTGCCTTTAGGAAATCGCTGCAATAAATCGCCTCGATTATCTGGACCAGCAAAAATAATACCAGTATCTTTATCAAGAGCCTCTAAAGACATAAATCCCTTTCTAAAAGAATACTCTAAGTATCCTTTTAGTTACCATTATACTCCTTTATTTCTGTTGTATACTAAAAGGATGCCAATCACTGACAAAAATGGTCGTGCCCTCACTCCAACAGAAATCATTGACAAAATCATCGGTCGCTGCAAAGCAATTCACTTAGAATTAATCACTGGCTTACTCTGGTGGCTAGTTGGTTATGTGCCCTCACATAGTTTTCGCAGGTTTTGCTATCGCTTAGCAGGAATGAAGATTGGCTCTAGAGCCACCATTCACATGGGCGCCCGTATTTATTTTCCCAAAGGCATCAGTATTGGTGAAGGCACCCTCATTGGTGAAAAAGCCACCCTCGATGGCCGCAAGCAACTAAAAAACTCCCATGGCGGTCTAGAAATTGGCAAACACGTCGACATCGCCTCAGATGTGATGATTTGGACAAGTCAGCACGACATCCACTCAGACACCATGGCTACCGTCGAAGAAAAAGTCACCATCGGTGATTATGTATTCATAGGCCCTCGTTCGATTATTTTACCTGGAGTAACTGTTGGCAAAGGCGCTATTATCGCCGCTGGCTCAGTCGTCACCAAAGATGTTGAGGCGATGAAAATTGTCGCTGGTGTCCCCGCCAAAGAAATTGGGGAACGCAAGACAAACACTAAAGAACTTAACTATCGCCTGGGTCGTCCCAGACTTTTTCAGTAAAGGCAACGCGAATCAGAAATGACAAAAAATAGAATTTTCGGCTTAATTGGCTTGATTGGTGCTGGCTTCGTTGGGGGAGCGATTCTACCGCTTTTGATTCGGCTGGCGACAACCATGATGAATCCTCTGCTCGTTAATTGGCTAAGAATTACGCTCGGTTTACCAATTCTTTTGCTGCTTCTGAGGGGAAATAATCCATTTGCCTTCTTCAAGAATAGAAAACACTTACTCTTGGCCGTGATTCTCGGAATCGGCATTAGCATCAATATGACAATGTTTTCACTGGGGGTAAATCGAACAACTCTGATTGCTTCACAACTTGTTTACGTGTTTGCTCCGGTGGCAGCAACGCTCTTGGGCTATGTATTGCTTGGTGAGAGAGTTAACCAACGTAAAATTTTTGGGATGGCTTTGGCGCTACTTGGAGTACTCAGTCTTCTAGTCTTTTCACGCAACCCTGATGAGATACTGTCACTTGGTACCTTTACAGGTAACTTCATTATTTTTATTGGCATGCTGGGTTATACCTTTTACATGATCTTTTCCAAAAAACTAAGCGGTTTCTACTCAGTCATGCAAATGGTGTTTATCACTAATTTGACGGCAAGCATCTTGTTGTTTCCATTAGCACTCTATGGCCTCTATCTGGGAGGGATTACTCAAATTACTTTTTCCAGTATGGGAATCACGATCGCCCTGGCACTTGGCGCACTTGGCTTCATGAGTTTTAGTCAATTATCTATTCGCCACCTGTCTGCCCACACCGCTTCACTTAGTAGTTTGCTTTCGCCTGAATTTGCGGCACTGGCAGGCATTGTCGTCTATGGTGAAAAAATTTCTGCTGCCTTACTGCTCAGCATGATTTTGTCCATCAGTGGTACCTATATTAGTGTCAGTGCTGAAAAAAGCAGTTTTCTTGCTAGAATAAAGACACTGCTTGGATTACGACTATGAAGCTCTCGATCATTACTGTTTCCTACAATACCAAAGATCTGACTCTTCAAACTCTTGAAAGTGCTATCGCCGAAATCAACCGATCGAAACTTTTGTGTGATCAAACTGAAATCTTTGTCGTCGACAATAACTCTCAAGATGGCTCCCCAGCAGCTTGCGAAGCATTCCTGAAAAAACAAAAATTCCCTCACTACAAAGTTTTTGCCAACAAAGAAAACCTTGGTTTTGCTAAGGCAAATAACCAAGCCACTGAAGTAGCGACTGGCGAATATATTATTTTGCTCAATTCAGACACCATCACTCAAAAAGGCGGGCTTCACCTACTGGTAGAAGCCATGGATTTACACAAACCCAATGAGCGTACTGCTAATTCAAGTGACAGTTATCAATTCGACAAACTTGGCATCATTGCGCCCACCCTCCTTAATCCCGATGGGAGCTTGCAAAATCAGGGAGGGTCGCTGCCAACTCTAGGCACAGTTGCTTCACAAATGCTCTTTCTTGATGATCTACCTCTGATTGGTAAATTTTTTCCCTCAACACAACATACAGGGATGAGCGAATTTGCCTTTCAAAACTACGATCAAAACACCTCACAACTCATTAGCAAAGATTGGGTAGGGGGAACTGCCATGCTGATTCGTCGTGAGTTAATTGATGATATCGGCATGCTCGATGGCAATATTTTTATGTATGGCGAAGACCAAGAATACTGTTTGCGCGCCCGCAATCACCACTGGGACATCGCCATCCATCCCAAGGCCAAAATTACCCACTTTGGCCAAGCCAGCTCGTCTTCACGCAATGCAATTTTAGGTGAAATTAAAGGCTATCTCTATATCTGGCACAAGCACAAAGCAGCTTGGCAACTTTCGATTTTGAAAGGCATCTTAAGCTTAGGCTGTCGACTGCGTGCATTCATCTACCAACTGCGTGGTCAAACCACTCCAGCTTCCATTTACAAAGAGGCCCTGACTCTGCTTAAATAGAAGGAAGTTATTCATGCCACAAACTATTTTGCTTCTTGCCGCTTGTTTCTTGCTCGCCTTCATCCCACTGTACCCAAAAATTCCTTTATTTGATGTATTACCTGGCTATATCGTACGAGTGCGCCTTGAAGATATTTTAGTGCTCTTGGCCTTTGTATACTACCTATGGCAGGTCATTCGTCACAAGGCTACTTGGAAAAATCAAGTTTCGCCATGGATTTTTGCCTATTTGGCTGGAGCAAGTCTTTCAATTGTTTCTGCTTTATTTCTCACGCCTACCATTCCCATGGAATTACTTCACATTGGCAAGTCAGTCTTGCATTTATTTCGCTACACTGAGTATTTTGTTCTCTTTTTCATCATGTTTGCTGCGGTTAAACGAGTTCAAGATATGCGAGTGGTCTTTGCTAGTTTAATTTTTTCTGTACTGGCAATTGTAATTTATGGTTATGGTCAGAAATTCTGGTATTGGCCGGTTTTCTCGACCATGAACCGCGAATTTAGCAAAGGCATGGTCCTTTATCTGACCGAGCACGCTCGCGTACAATCAACTTTTGGTGGCCATTATGATTTAGCAGCATATCTCGTCATTGTTCTGCCAATCCTGTATCTTTTGGCAATTAAAGTCAAAGAGCGACGACTCAAGAGAGTTTTGCATCTCACTCACATACTGGGTTTATGGCTGCTTGTTGCGAGTGCTTCCCGCACGTCATTTATCGCCTATTTAGGAGGGGTATTGTTTGGGTTGTTCCTTTTTGCCCTCCAAGAAACCAAGTGGCTAACTAAAATTCAGTATTTTTTCCGCCACAGCGTTGCGTTTGTCTTACTGATGAGCATTATGATGTATTCCTTTGGAGCAGACATGCGTGAACGCTTTGAGCATGTGCTGAGAGCTTATCCTGGTGTGTATGAGGTGTATGAGGAAACCCAAAATTTTGTCAACCGCCAAGTCGCTTTTTTGAAAGATCCAATGGCTAAGATTCGTGAATTCCAAGATCGAAATAAACCAGACAATGGCATCGCTTTTGACAATACTGATCTTGACAGTGTGCTTAGTCGAACGGATCAACAACCAGTCAGCAACCGGCCCATTGACGTCTATGTCGACATTCCTGACAAAGTTGCTATCGCCACCGAATCAAGCGATGGAGCAAATGTCGTCACCTACGTCGAACAGCCCCGCACTTGGTCAGATAATGCTCTAAAATACGGCTTGTCTTTCGCCATTCGCCTCGATGAACTCTGGCCTAATGCCATTAAGGGTTTCTTACGCAACCCTGTATTTGGTTCCGCCTATGCCACTCTCAACAAAAAAGAATTCCAACAATTTACTGAGGCCGAAAGCACTGACAACAATTTCCTGCGAACATTAGGTGAAACTGGCCTAGTTGGCTTCATCACCTTTTATGGTGCGATCGTAACGTTACTTATCGTCTTGTACCGCAATCAACAAAAAACTCAAGACGAATGGCTTAAATATGCCAACGTCGCCTTTATTGCTGCCTCTATTGGCTTGCTACTAAATGCTACCTATATTGACGTCTTTGCTTCATCCAAAGTTGCCTTCACCTATTGGGCACTTGCTGGAGCAATCTTGGCGTACAATCAACAAGTGATGAAGAAGCATAATGCGAGCACTCTTACCAAAAAATCCCATCGCCATGCTTAGTCGAGAAAAAATCCTGCTTGGATGTATTTTAATCCTAGCGTTTATTCTACGCCTCTATCGAATTAACAATCCTGTTGGCGATTGGCATGCCTTTCGCCAAGCAGACACTGCTTCAGTCACTCGAGAATACGTCAAGGCTCCATCCATCGATCTACTCCGACCGCAGTATCATGATTTAGGCAACATTCAATCTGGATTAGATAACCTCGATGGCTATCGTATGGTTGAATTTCCTTTGGTTAATGCCGTTTTGGCCTGGATATTGAGGAACGTGCCAAGCCTTGATTTAGTGATTACCAGTCGTTTAGCAGCCGTACTTGCTTCACTAGGGACACTGTACGCACTCTACCGATTATTGGTCTTAATTTCTGGTCGGCCAGTTGCGCTCTTGGCAGCATTTTGGTTCGCCGTATTACCATATAGCATCTATTATTCCCGAGTAATCTTGCCAGAACCATTTTTTATCTTCTTTTCAGTGGTTTCGCTATGGCAATTCGCGGTATTTAGCCGATCTCGCACGTTTTGGAGTTTCTTATGGAGCACCCTCGCTCTGGCACTTGCAGCATTGCTGAAACCCTTCGTGGTGTTTTTAGCACCCGTTTATCTAGGTCTCCTGTATTTCTTTCGTCAACACAAAGCCTATCTTGATTATCGAACCTATCTACTTCCATTATTCGCTTTTACTCCTTTGCTGGCTTGGCGAAACTGGATCAACCAATTTCCTACAGGAGTACCTGCTGCCGATTGGCTGTTCAACGGTAATGAAATTCGTTTCAAACCAGCCTGGTTTCGCTGGCTCTTTTATGAACGCCTCACCAAGCTATTCTTAGGCTATGCCGGTTTACTGCTGCTCATCGGCAATTTTAAGAAAAATAATGATTTACCTGTATATTTAGCTTGGGCAGTTGGTATCCTTGCATATTTGAGCGTCTTCGCCACCGGTAATGTCCAACACGATTATTACCAAAATATGCTGCTGCCAGCAGTTGCCGCGGCCTTGGGTAGAGGTAGTTATTACTTTTATCAGTGGCTGCGTCAACATCTGAAGCTTCCACTCGCGCTTGCTATCATTGGCTTGGTGAGCTTAACCACTTGGCTTCTAGCCTGGCAACAGGTGGCTGGCTATTTCAATGTCAATCATTGGGAATACGTCAAGGCTGGTGCAGCAGTCGATCGGCTCGTGCCTGCTGATGCCAAGGTCATTGCTCCAGCCATGGGAGACACTCAGTTCTTATTTCAAACTAATCGCCGAGGTTGGCCGATCGGCTTTGAAATTGACCAAAAAATCGCCAAAGGAGCCAGCATCTATGTCTCCACCAGTTATGATTGGGAGGCTAAGGCTTTGGAAGAAAAATACCAAGTCATCGAACACACTCCCGACTATATTATTATCGATCTAAAACAGGCGAAATTATGAAAATTTTGATGCTGACGCCCTACTTGCCCTATCCGTTGCTCTCTGGAGGACAAATTCGTACCTACAATTTACTCAAGAAATTAAGTCGCCAACACGAAATCACCCTCTTTGCGCTCATCAAAAATGATGAAGAGAAGCGCTACGTCAGTGAATTGGAAAAATATTGTCATAAAGTCAGAGTATTTAAGCGCAGCGAAAAACCCTTCACCCTCAAAAATATTTGGAAAACTGTTTTTTCTAGTTTTCCTTTTTTGGTCATCCGCAATCAAGCCGAAGGCAGTCTGGAGGCGGTGCGGGCAGAAATTGCCACTCATGCCTATGACCTCATTCATGCGGAAACGTTTTACATGATGCCGCATATTCCTGAGTGCCAAATTCCAATCATTTTAGTAGAGCAGACCATCGAATATCTTGGGTATGAGAGCTATGTCAAAAAAGCTCCCTTCTTCTTACGACCGATTCTGAATATCGATGTACGCAAAATTCACCGCTACGAAAAACACTACTGGCAGCAAGCCAAACGCCTTATCGTCATGAGCGAAGATGATCGCCAATTCATTGGGAAGGAACTCAATAAAGATAAAATTGATGTTGTCGCCAACGGAGTTGATACTGCTTGGTTTGCTCAAAAAAAAGCCGAGCTTGCTTCACAACCAACCATTCTTTCGGTGGGCACTTTCAAATGGCTGCCCAACATTGAAGCGGTTGATTTCCTCGTCCAGAAAGTCTGGCCACGCATCAAACAACAGATTCGCCAAGCTTCACTGCTCATTGTTGGTAATGCTCCCACTACCAAAGTTTTAGCCTATGGCCAGACTGATCCACAAATTCAAGTCACTGGTAGAGTTGCCGATATTCGAACTGCTTTTCAAAGTGCCCACGTACTCCTCGCACCAGTTTTTAGTGGCAAGGGAACTCGTTATAAAATTCTAGAGGCGATGGCAAGCGGTACTCCCGTGGTCTCAAGCAAAATTGCCGTCGAAGGGCTTAACGTCATTGACGGTCAACATGTCCTCACCAGCAATGATGCTCAGGAGCTCGCCGATTTGACAGTCAAGGTCCTGCGTGATAAAAATCTCTGGCAGCTGCTTTCAAAAAATGGCAAGGAGTTTGTTACGAAAAATTATGACTGGGAACTCATTTCACAAAAACTTGACGGTATTTACCAAGAGATAGGGAGTTATGCCAAAAAATAACCAAAAAGTAGATTTACGCATCATCATCTTGAACTACAATGGTCAATTTTGGCTCAAGAAATTGCTACCCACACTTAAAAAGAACTACCTTGATCATAGTCGCTATCAAGTCGAACTCATCGTGGTTGATAATGCCAGCACTGATGATTCGGTCAAAATCATGCGTAAAGACTTTAAGTGGGCAACGACTATTGAATCAGGACAAAACGGGGGCTTTGCGTTTGGTAATAATGTCGCCTTAAAAAACAATCCCGCTCGCTATGTAATGCTCCTCAATAGCGATACTGAATTTTTACCAAATAAGCAATCAGATCTTGATCAAATTATTACTTATCTTGATAAAAATCCTGAAGTTGCAATTGCTACACCGTTAGTTGAACTTGGAGATGGCGGAATTGACCCTGCCTGTCACCGAGGCGAACCGACTCCCTGGGCAAGTTTTTGTTATCTGAGTGGTTTAGAAAAACTATTTCCCAATATTAAGCTTTTCTCAGGTTATCATCAAACTTACAAAGACATAGATACTATTCATGAAATTGACGCCTGTAGTGGGGCTGCCATGATTGTGCGCGGTAGTGCTATGAAAAAAGTAGGTTTGCTTGATGAGAACTTCTTTATGTATGCTGAAGATCTTGATTGGTGTAAGCGTTTTCGCGATGCATCATACAAAGTTATCTTCTATCCAATGGTAAAAATTATTCATTACAAAAATAAATCAGGCATCAAAAGCAGTAATAAAAAAACTGCCTCGATTACACAGCAGCATTTCTACAAGACCATGCTGCAGTATTATGATAAGCATTATCTGAATAGCTACCCCAAGTTTTTTCGTTCATTAGTAAAATATTTTGTACTGATTAAAACCGATGGCCGCTAAACACACCTTACGTATTGGCATCGACGCTCGTCTGTCTGGTAAAAACCATGCCGGTATTGGTCGCTATACTGAGAATTTAATCAAGCAACTCCTACCTATTAGCCAAGCAGATACGAAACAAACCGTGGTGTTTGTACTCTTCTTCTTTGACAAGCAACAAGCGCATGATGTGCTTGGTGAATCTATCAAACATCCTCAGCTCGAAGTGGTAATTACCAACATCAAGCACTATGGCTTTCATGAGCAAACTCATTTGCCGAAAGTATACGCCAAAGCACGTTTAGATCTACTCTATGTCCCACATTGGAATGTTCCGCTTAGATATACTGGCCCTCTTGTGATTACTGTCCATGATTTGCTCTGGCATGAACATAAAGGGCAGGGAGCCACCACACTCAAATCATGGCAATACCCACTTAAATATTGGGCATATCGGATTATCAGTAGTCAAGCAATTAAAAAAGCAAAGACTATTTTTGTCCCTACCCAAACCATTCGTCAAACGGTCGCTAAATTTTATCCAACGGTGATAGATAAAATCAGTATTAGTCAGGAGGGAATTGCACCCTTGTATGAAGCACGTCTCAAACAAGCTATCACACAAGAAGGACGTGTCAAAAAACAACTCATTTATACTGGCTCACTCTATCCACACAAAAACCTGAAACTTATCATCCAAGCTTTGCGCAAACTCCCTAAATATAAACTACTAATTGTCTGTGCCCGCAATCTCTTCCAAGATCAAATTCAAGCACTCGTATCCAAATACAAAGTCAAGAAACAAGTTGAGTTTCTTGGATTTGTCGAAGACAAAAAACTCATCGAACTCTATGGACAATCAACAGCACTCGTTCAGCCCTCGCTTTCTGAGGGCTTTGGCCTAACGGGAGTGGAGGCTATGGCGGCGCACACCGCGGTGCTTGCTTCAAATATTCCTGTTTTTAGAGAGATATATCAGGATGCAGCAATCTTTTTTGATCCACATGACCCTACTAGCTTCATTGAGAGTGTCAAAAAACTAGAAGCGAGCAACCGCAAAGTGCTTCTACAAAAAGGCAAAGCGGTTGCTGCACAATATAGTTTTGGCACCATGGCACGTCATATTTATCAGGCTATGACCACACGATAACTATGGTAAAGATTGCACTTGTCTATGATCGCGCGACGGTCACCTATGGTGGGGCTGAACAAGTAGTGCTTGCACTACAACAAGCATATCCTCAGGCAATTTTTTATACGTCACTCTTCGATCAGAATAAAGCACGCTGGGCAAAAAAACACCCTGTCAGAACTACCTTTTTGCAGCAGCTACCATTTGCCAAATATCTTCATCGGTATCTGGCTACACTGATGCCTTTTGCATTTGAAAGCCTCGATTTATCTGCTTTTGATATTGTCATTTCTGTCACAAGCGCTGAAGCAAAGGGCATTATCACCAATCGAGAACAACTACACATTTGTTATCTGCTGAGCCCACCTCGCTATCTCTACCACTATCATGATCAGTATTTACAGCAAAATTTTTTACTCAAAGTACCTGTAATCAAGCAGTGTGCTGCGCTGGCGCTCACCTACCTTCGAAATTGGGATCAGCAAGCAATCTTTCGGCCGGATCTCCTCATTCCCATCGCCAAAGTCGTCAAAAAAAGAGCAGCAACCTACTATCCACAGGCAAAAACCGAGCCCGTCATCTATCCACCACTGCAAACAAGCTGGGATATGACACTCCCTATTCGAGCTGATCTACAAGACTTAGAGAAGCAAGCTCCCTACTACTTGCTCGTGGCTCGACTCGTCCCATATAAACATGTCGATGCAGCAATACGGGCCTGCCAGAAATTGGGAAAACCACTGCGAATTGTTGGTGATGGACCAGAGGCATTTCGTCTCCATCAACTTGCTGATAAAACACTCATCACTTTTTATAAAGAACTCAATCAAACAGAACTAGCCATGCTCTATACACACGCCGCAGCCGTCCTGAGTCCAGGTCTTGATGATTTTAGTTTAACTGCCCTAGAAGCCAATCTCTTTGGCAAACCCGTGATAATTAATCAATTAGCTGGGGCTGCTGAAATCATCAAACATGGCAAACACGGCCTCCACTGTCGGTATACCTTGGGAAATGATCTCGAAACCTACAGTCGCCACCTCCAAGAATCTCTGGAATTACTGACTCACACCCATTTTGACCCTAAACAACTAGAGCAAAATGCCCGCAAATATGGTACAAATGAGTTTATCCGTCAGTTTAGACAGGCGGTAGACAAAGCTTACCAGGCTAAATTAGAAGGAACCATATGAACGACAATAAGCACTTATATGCAGTCTTACTCGCTGGTGGTGGTGGGACTCGACTTTGGCCTAAATCGAGAGTTGCTACTCCCAAGCAGTTCCTCAAACTGACTGGCAATCAAACCATGATGCAAATCGCTGCTGCGCGCATCAATAAACTCGTTGCCTGGGAAAATATTATCGTCGTCACCAATAAGCTCTATCTCGAGGAAGTCAAAAGCCAATTGCCTGAAATCAAACCTGAAAATATCATCGCTGAGCCAGCCAAAAGAGATACTGCCGCAGCCATGTTAATTGGCGCGCTTTATGCCAAAAGTAAAGACGAGGAAGCTATTGTTATCAATGCCGCCTCTGATCATATC
>CAITDX010000075.1 GCA_903891335.1 uncultured bacterium | reverse complement strand
CAGAGCCAGAAATTGAAATTGTGCCACGATTAGTCTGAAAAACCACTTCCGTCGTTGAGCCATTATTATTGTGTTTGGTTTGCACCGAACTAATACTGGTCACCGGGTTATCAACAAAACTACGTAGCTCAGCCATACTATAGGGATTACCTGATTGACCACCAATGCCACAGCTACTAATGGTCACTGGCAAAATTCGATCAGTGTCAGCCCCCCTTGGATCTTTGCGCACCAACCAAGCATTGAGAATGTCTGCCATTTCTTCTTGAGTTAACCAAGGATAGCGACCACAAGAATTTGAATCATTACGATAGCCATTGCGATACCATGCCTTATAGAACCAAGGCGAATTGGCCATGCTTTCATAGGCACGACTAGTCCACTCTCCATTTCCACTCTTATCAGTGGTGTCCCATCCCGAAGTACTCAAGTATCCGCCACTCGTCGATGAGTAAAAAGTCACCACATCTTCTAAAACCATGCCGCGAGTTTCATCAACTGCCTTTTTCCATGCCTCAGGAGGATTAGCTGCCTTACTCGAGTTGTAAACCTGGCAAGCTTCAGTTGTGCAAATACTACGATTTTCTTGTTTATAGCGATATGCATAGGTGCGAGCCGCTACTGCCTGAGCCTTAAGCGCTTCGCTTGGCCAATCTGAGGGCATTTCAGCGATACCATAGAGATATTTTTCTTCAAATGAGATGCTTCCCACGCCATCAACTGAAATATTTCCTCCAGTATCCTTGGAAACTGGCTCCTTACCATAGTAGGCACTCAGAATTTGTTTATAGTTTTGTCCTTGATCGGCACGCGCTTTTGCTCCGTATTGGCTCATCCCTTTGCGATGGGTATATGCTCCGAAGGAAAATACTGCGAAGGTATTGGACGGCGCTTTCTCACGAAACCCAGCAATCGACGCCTCGTAGTCTGAGCCAATTGGCACACTACCCGCACTGGTTACGAAACTACCACTTCGAGCTGACAGAATCGCCTGTTGCTTAGCACTTAGCTCAGCAATTTTGCCACTGAGTTCTTTTTGATAGTCCTTAGCTTTGGCGATTTCGCCTTTGAAAAAATCGGCTTGAGATTCGAGTTGTTTCTCGAGTGCTGCCAAGCGTATTTGATCTGACTCAAGCTTTTTCTTATCTTCATTGAGTGTAGCAATTTCAGCCGACAAGGCACGAATAAGTCGATCGTCCTGTGCTTTGGCTGAATCTTGATAAAATAAATCTCTCGTCAACTGACTAGCACTTTGACTAGCCAAAAAGAGGGAGAGCGGATTGAAGGTGCGCTCACGCTTGTAGGCTTTGGCAATACGATTGGCAAAAATTTGGTAATGATAGGCTAAATCCTCCTCGCGCTCCTTAATGCTGATTGCTAATTCTGCTGCTTTTTTCTTGGCACTAGCAATACCCGCACGCGCATTACTAATTCGTGACTCGAGATTAGCTACTTCCTTTTCTAGTGGTTTAGTAGCGTTTTCTGAAAGGTTTTTCAACTCTTCAAGTTTTTTAATTTCTTCCTGGAGTTGATCAATCTCGTCAATTGCACGAGCTTGTGGCAGTAGATGCCAGACTAACACAGAAACAATCAAAAAAAGACCACTGAGAACCACTGCTGAAAAGAGGCGAGAAACGGACATTGCTCCCATTTTACACTACTGACTACTGAAATAGGAAAAGCCGCCGCCGCTTCATATAATGTATTCACATATTTGTGTAGGGGTTTTTGTCTTTATTTATAAGGGTGAATAAATTCTTGGTTTTAGCAGCGTTTAATGGTTTAATATACACTAGTGAAAAAAGTTGTAGCCATAGCTAGTTTTTTGTTTTTAGTGATTGGGGTTTTTACCAAACCAACGATTGTTTTGGCTGATGGTCCAGTGGTTGGAGGAACACAGATTTACCAAGAAATTGATGGCCAAAAATGTGGCTTCATGACTGGTTGTAGCGTTGCCGGTCAAGACGTGACTATTGAAGTAAGCAATGTCGCCTACTCAAATGGAACCCCCGTTCCTCCTGACGCGCTCGTCGAGGTAAGATTAATTGCAGAAGGAATAGCTGGAGATGGCTGCCAAAGCACTCTACCATCCCCTGTTTCAAAAAATGGAAATACTATTAGTGTAACTGTCGGGGGAAACTACATTGAGACAAACTGTAGCTATGCACTTGAAGTAATTGTTCCCAATGATGGAGAAAATATCGGAGGAACATTTGTAAGTAAATACTCACCAAAAGCCCAAGCTTCTTGCTCTGTAGACCAGTGTAGTGAAGAACTTGGCCTGATTAGTACCACTCTTTATAAGTTATGTGATCAACTAAAAACTGGCACACCACAGTACTCTGCCTGCATGGCTTGTTTTACAAGTGAAGGCATCTGGACTGCGGTTGGCTGTGTTCCAAGTAATCCAGAAAGTATTATTAAAATGGTTGTGTCAGTTGGCTTGGCTGTTGGCGGAGGTGTTGTACTGATTATGATTTTAGTTGGTTCCTTCATGCTCTCAGTTTCTCAAGGTGATCCTAATAAGACTAAAGAGGCTAAGGAAATCATCACTTCTGCTGTAATTGGCCTACTCTTTGTCATTTTTTCAGTCACTATTTTGCAATTCATTGGCGTATCGGTCTTGAAAATACCTGGATTTGGAGAATAAACATGAAAAAAATTTTAAACATAGTATTTCTACTCACCCTAACTATCTTGTTTTCAAAAGCACAAGTAAAGGCGGTAGAAAATTGTGGCCAAATTGTTGGTAGTAGCGATCAATGCAATTGTTCTATAAACAACAATCAAGCTAGTCCAGCAAGATATGGAACCGTGTGTTGTGGATGGATGAAGGATAATACAAACTGTAGCACTTATCAGGACGCCGACCAATATGGGTGCGGTGAAATAATTACTTCTGCTAGTGTTCCAAGTGGTGCTACTTGCAATTGTGGAGGAACTAATTGGACTGCATACTGGCAATGGAAAGGCTTAAATAGAGGTGCATGCTGTGGCTATGTTAAAGAAGGCACTGTCAGAGATCAGTGTCTAACCGCCCCAGAAAGTGAAACTACCGCCTTTTGTGGCGAAATCTTCGATCCAGGGGTAAAAGGGTGCATCTGCGGAGGTGGTGGTGGTGTTGTCACTATGAGTGATGGTAGTAGTTGTTGCGGTTGGGAAATCAATGGCCAATGTAGCAGCACTGATGTCGGAATTAATAATATTGACCCATCCGCAGAAACTCTCAATGCCATCAATCCCCTCAACGTCGGAGGTAGCGCTGTTGGCAACGATCTCTCTACTCCAGGTGGAATTTTGACCAGAGCCTTGCAAGGATTCATCTTCCCCATTGCTGGAATCATTCTGTTTGCTCAACTACTACTGGGTGGTTTTCAGATGCTCACTGGAGCAGCCTCCAAAGGTATTGATGAAGGCAAGCAAAAAATCACCGCCGCCGTGATTGGCTTCATTATTCTCTTTGCTGCATACTGGATTATGCAGCTTTTAGAATTGATTTTTGGGATTCGCATTCTCTCATGAGCTTGAGTATAATGGTGGCCGTGCACGCTATTTCGAAAAAAATTAGCTTTTTGGTTGTTTTCCTCTCATTTTTATTTTCTTTTGCCAGCTCCCCCATTCAAGCTCAGCGAGACATGCTCGAAAGAGATCAGGCGCGGTTTTATACCCTAATGCCAATGTTTCTACCTCAGTCTCAAAATGGAGTCGATTATGACGATCTTCTTTGGGCAATGACTAGAGATCAGGGCTACGAAGCTCATTGTGGGCAAATGCAATGGTATCTCGATAAAGACCTTTGGGGAGCAATTAGTAAGTTTTTTAGTCAAGAAACTCCGCCAATTCAGAGTTTTTACAATGGACTCAACCCCACCATTTTTGGTGAAGGCGGCGATGGTAAAGGTACTGCATTTGACCCATATGTAGTTGATTTCACCAGAGCACGCATTCCTATGTTCCGAGGGCTACAGTCTCCCAGGGATTTACAAAAAGATAGTTCATTTCAAGGCATGTTTGGTGCCAACTACACCCAAACTTCAGAATACATGCTCAATGCTTCCGGAGTTGGACAAAACTTGCTCTCTAGCTACCAACAATGTTTAGCAAAAGCACAAAACATCGTTGCTTCTGCCATGATTTGCGATCAGGTTGTGGGAGAGGAATGTACCATTAATGAAAAGGTTTCTATCGACATCGCTTACCGCGAAGATGACGGAACTAGTCGCACCCTCAGAGGCGCAGACAGACAACTCCAACCTGGAGAAAGTAAAACCCACATTGGCTTTGCAAAGAACTCCCTGCGTGACTTATTTGCTGAAATTCGACCAAATTTACATGGAAAAGAATTATACGAGCAGGTTTGTTTTGACATCACTGGCGGAGATTCAACCACCCTTGATACAAGCTACGAGCCACCGCCTGTTAGTAAAGAAAAAATTGCCCAACTTCGAGAAGCAATTGCTGCCATTCCTCTTGATCTAGACACTCTTTATCGCCTTGCCTTCCTTGTCCTTTCACCCCAACAAAATAAGGGAAAAGAAGGAGATTCTGATGGAGACAAATTTTACTGGCTTCAAGATGAAGATTCGGGAGGACAAATCGACTCAGAGGCTCACGCTCCTATTTTCATCGCCTTCAAAATTCCTGACTTTGGCACCAATAAATCTCGCATTGCGGGCAACATCGACAGCCTCGAGCTCACCAAGATGGCCATCCAAACTAAAGAACAAAATGACAAAGACTTACTTGATCAAACTAAAAAAAGAGAAACAATCTATGAGGCAGCCAAGGCAAGCTTAACCATCCCCGATGGAGAGCAGATCATCAACTGTCCAGATACTTTCGCTCAATGTCGACCAACTCTCAACAGAGTAATTAAGGACATTGTTAACGGCATGAAAGTACGCTGTCAGAACGATACTCTCAGGATTATTCGCCCAACTGAGAGCGATGAGAATGGGTATATTGATACCAGCGGCCTCAAACTAACCGTTGGTGAAAAACAGGCAGAAATGACCGCAGTCGAATATATCTTTAATCAAGAAGATTTGAACTGGGAACGAGCCGGAGATCTCTATACTCCAGCAAATAAAGATGTCAAAACCAATGAATATAAAGATCCAGCAAACACCGAAATTGCCAATCAACTCAGCTCATCGAAAACTAATTACTATGAGTGGCAGCTAGTAATCGACCAAGATCCACCGATTATGGGAGCACCAATCAAGGTCAATGCCTACATCATCCTACCCATGGGGGAAACCATTAAAGACGTCAATAAGGCGTTGAGTATCTTTTGGGACGAACAAAAATTCTTTGACATGATCGAACAAAATGTCATTGAAGATATGATTGTTGAGGGAACTGATAAAAGCAAGATGGGCGCAATTCCTAAATACTACACGATCAAGGATGCACAATTTGGTTTTACTGGCACTGATTCAATCAACCCACTCGACGAACGGGTTCTTGAGTGGCAACCTGGTCCATTTGGCATACCCATTCCCAAGTGGATAATGAAGCGCTACACCTTTGGTGTTAGTTTTAGTGAAACCAAGGGCGAAATGCTTATTCCTGATTTTGGCCTAGGTTTCATGGTTCGTAAAATTCAACAAGTGGTGCGGGCTACTTTTGACAAAAGCTACAACTACATTTCATCCTGTCAGCGAGTTGAGGATATGTTCCTTGGTCGCTGTAAGGGTGATCCTGACGGTCAGGCAGCCGAACTGAGTCTTTGTGATGGTGAGGCCTTCAAAAACATCAAGGGCATACCAGGAGAAACAAGTATTCCTGGATTTGCTCAAGATATCTTTCAGTCACAAATTGCTCCCCTCATCACTCCAGAGTTGATTGAGGCATATACCTATGCTGAAGAGCAAACGGGTATCCCTTGTGAAGTGGTGGCCGGGATCCACTGGACTGAAGCCGGACTCAATCCAAATGGTTCAGTCTTTAGTGGCGCACCTCTTGAAACTAGCCTAAAAGAAGATGCAAAAGCAGCGATGGAACACCTCATTAGCCTCTTCCCCAACGGCTTTGATCGAAACAACATTCCCTATGAAGACCTGGTTGCCGCCATCGCCAACTATAACGGCCCAGGCAATCTAAATTGTAGTTACGATTTAGAAAACAATCCTCGCCCCACCCGCTGGCGTACTGGAGGTAAGTGTGAGGCACAATTCTTTGGCGAAGATCACCCTCACGCTGTGGCTTGGATTGATGGTCGTCATGACGACATGGATCTAATTTACTGTATGGATTTTGTCGAGTGGAGTTGTCAGACTCAGGGGACCGAGGTAGAACAACAAAAAGCAGCAGATTACATTCGTGAGTGGATGCAAAACGTTGATGCTGCTGACCGCTGGAGCGAAGAACGCATTCAAAGCCACGTGCAGGAAGCAGCAAGTAAATGCTTTGCCAGCGCCCCTCTCTGTCAGGCACTCAGTGGAGGGAAAAAATATCCTCGCTATGATCGACCCGGCTCACTGACCACAGCTATTTTGCTGAATGCAGCTGGATCGGCTTCTCCTTAGTCTTAGTTGCTTTTTTTGGTGAGCCAGAAGCCGAACTCAATTGAGTTGATTCGAGCACATACAAGCGACTGGCTCCCTTTTGTAGTAAGTCTGCCACTGCCATAAAAGTGCTCGGTTGTAGCAATACCGACTGCAGTGCTTGCGTATTACTCTCAATGCCATATAACAATAGGGTTGGTAGGATACTCGTTTTCAAAAAATCTCCATCGGTCTGCATGTTCTCAAGAGCATGTAATAATTGCCAGACCGTCTCTGCATATGAGCTCTCTGTAGACATATCAATGTTCAGCGAGCCAAACTCAGGAATAAATTCTTGAATAGTAATGACATGGTTATTTTCATTTTTGTAGAGACTCTCATATCCAAAATATAATTGTTTAAGTTGCTCAAGATCATCAACACCAAGCAAAATAATCAAATCAGCATCGGTACCAGCATAGCTAAATTCAACCTGAGCACTATCGAGTGGAGCGACTCCAACGCGAGGTTTAATCGTCAGATAAAAGCGTTGATCACTCTCGCCGATATAGTACGAAACTTTGTCTACCTGCTCTTCCTGATACGGAAAACTGATTAGTAAATTTTGCTTACCAAGTTCGGTTTCAATTTGACTGATTTCGACAAAACTTTTAATTGAGGTGGGAAGCTTTACTTTAAATGATGGCGATAAAATCCTCGTGGGAGTGAGGTTGTTGAGAAAAGTGAAAAGACTGTAGCTTGCTAAAAATAAGTCGTGACTGGGGTTTTCTGGGAAAATAATCAGGATTTGTTTTTTGTCAGTCAATAGCTCACGAAAGCGCTGCAGATGTTCCTGATCGATCATTTGTGATAGTTTTAAAGCTTTTTTGTTATGGTGTCAAGCTGCGAGTGCCTCACTGCTAGCGCCAACACACGCTTCAATGTGTCTTTTACATTTCGGAGCAATTACATTAAAATACATGATAGAGACTTATGAAGATGAGAAAAGCGCTTTCTCAGTTTTTTTTGATTATCATGTTGGTGGTTTCTGCTCTGGTGCTTATACAAGCACCTGCTCAAGCTGCGACCTGGGAGGTTTGGACTGACGTTGAAAAATCAACGCAAAGCTTCATCAATGCCACTGGCAAAACCAATACTAAGCCAAACAGTGAAACCGCAACTGGAAATATCGTTACTTTTACATTAAATACAGCAAACCTTAACATCTTGGGTGGTAAAACCATGGCACAGGTAGCTGGCTTAAGTGAGGAAGAAGCACTTGCGCTCGAAAAAACCGCTGGACCAGGCTTAATTAGCAGCATTAACAAAGGCATTATTGCTACTTACACTCCTGCTGCCTCAGCTACGACATATGTCGCCGACCTGATGAATTCAGCCAAAATTATTCCCCAAGCTCAGGCGCAGGGCCTTGGTTTTTCCGCGCTTGATCCGATTTTAGAAACCTGGAAGGCATTTCGCAATCTCGCTTACTTATTTTTTGTGGTGATTTTTCTTGGCATTGGTTTCATGATTATGTTCCGAGCCAAGGTTGGTCAGGCGGCCATCACCGCTCAACAAGCTATTCCTAGTGTCATCGTGGCGATGTTGGCGGTTACCTTTTCCTATGCCATTGCTGGACTGATGATTGATCTGATGTACGTAGTTATGTACATGCTGGCTAGTTTATTCAGCGAGGGCCCCGATGTAATTACCCGTAACATGCTTGGTTTGGTCGGATTGATGTTCCAGGGTACTGATGGTGTCCAAGAGACCATTGAGCAATTCATGGAAGACGCACTCAACATTGGCTGGCTCGGTGAGGCCTTAGCCTGGCTCTCGAGTTTACTTGGCTCAGTCATTGTCGGTGTCGCGGTTTTGTTTGCCAGCTTTAAAGTTTTCTTCGAGCTGATTAAGACCTATGTGGCGGTGCTCGTACAGATCATCTTCTCCCCCATCATCCTGATGTTTGGGGCCATTCCTGGCAAAAATACCTTTGGTAAATGGGTAAAAGACTTGGCCGGCAACCTCCTGATTTGGCCTGTCGTACTCCTTTGTATCTTAGTGCAGCGCATGCTGACTGCCCCGATTCGTGCCATCCAAGGCACCGGCAATACCCTTGACTCCGCTTTTGGTGGTGGTTTCATGCCACCTTTCTTAGTTGGCCAGGGACAGGGTGCCATCCTACCCGTAATCATCGGTCTTGGTGTCCTTCTCGTCATTCCAGAGATCATCCAACAAGTCAAAAAAGCCATGGGCGTGGAAGAGGGAGTGTTTGGAGCGTTGGCTGGTAGTGCGTGGAACCGAATGAAGTCTGTTCCTCAAAAAGCCAGATCAGCTGCGACAGTCGGAATTCCTCTAGCTTACAGTGTTAGTGAGGGTTTACCACAAATGATTCGTGCTGGGAAAGATTATGATGCTGCCACTGGAGAAACTGGAAATTGGGTTGATAAGTTTAGAATTATGACTATAGGAGGACCAATTAATCCATACGATCCAAATTCGCTAAATATTCCCGGATATAGACAGGGTGCCGCAAGAGGCTTTAAGAAGGGAGCAAGGGTAAATGAAGATCTTCAAAATACACTTTCTGGTAAAAATTTCACTCGCAACACTGCAGAAGAATTAGCGAAAAGACAACTTGAAGATTTAAATAGTCACGGTCATACAACGTCATCTTCATCAGCTAAAAGCGAAAAAAGTACTACCTAGATTTTACAAGCTTTTTTAAGCAAAGTCTCTTTTCACATTAAACACTTTGGGTAAGATAAAATTCACCTGATCAATGCTTTGGGTCGGATGGCTTTGGTCTGTTAAGAGGAGCTTCGAGTTCTAAGCGACCAACCAGTTGCTCGGCAATGTGATTCATGTGTTGAGTTACTTTAGAGTTAGGATATTTAAGGTTCGCATTGAATTGAATATCATTGAGTATTGGAATATCAGCTCCAATGAAACTAGAGCGCAGTCTATTTAGCTTCATGTTGGCGAAGATTTGTTTGCTATTCAAACCTTTAAATGGAAATTCACCCCATCCCTCAGGATTTTCCGCAGAAACATGTTCTGCTGATTCACGCTCCCATTCTATTTCTAAATACGACATAACATCTAAGAATCTCTCGGAGTCTTTAAATAAACCCGATGATCTGTCACCCCACAGAGAAAATTGCAGTGGAGCAAAACCAATTGAAATGGAATGATTGGTAATTGTAACTCCATTAGTTTCCTCTTTTTTTTCTTTAAAGTATTTAGATCGGTCATGTACACCCTCTACACATTCAAGTAAAAAATTTACTACATTTAGCGCTGAACCTGTTGCTAAACCAGTTATAGCTTCTTTTTTACCACCAGAGTCACCTCTCCACTTCTTCAGTTGCTCGATAACACCCTCAGCAAAAAATCTCTTGTTGCTAATATCAGCAGCATCCTTTGATTTTATAGATCTGCCCAGTCTAAAAATACCCTGCAATGCGTGCAGCTTACCTACTTGCTCTAACCAGTCGTAATCAGTGTTTTCTCTAGTACCATAAAACCACATCTTGGCCATTCCAAGACCAGTTTTACCAATTTTATAAAATGGATTATCATCTTTTTTAAACATCTCAAGCCCAGTGCTACCTGACTCCATCTCAGCCTTAGATATTTCCAAAAGATAGTCGATTCCAGTTCTTGCAACTAAAAATAAATCCCAACTAAATGCTGGGGTCTTACCATCACCCCTCCTACCACTGGGGTTGGTGAGCTTACCATTCTTGTCTTTAAAATCTACTGGACAAGTAACATGTTCTTGTTTCTTGCGAGTTATAAGACTAAGCGGAGTCAAAACAGCACCCAACATGCCATCTAAATCTCTTGGATCAATTTGTTCGACAAAATGATTTGCCGCTTCTCTTCCATAGCTGGCTCTTAAGAATGCAACCAGTCTCTCTCGTATATCATTCAAGTCTTCTACAAACCCAGATGGTCCAAACAAGCCTTCGGGAAATTTCTTATAGTAAACCGAGTCCCACAGCACTGGGGCTGGTAGGTTGTAACGAAAACCAGGATGAATCCAGTTTCCCGGACCCATATATTTGCCCCAACCAAATTTATTCGGGTCGTGAGATGCGGTTTGGGTTTGATTTTGGAATCTAGTGTAAATAAATTCAAGGTAAGGAAAAGCATAAAATGTTGTGTTGGCAAAAAAGCTTATAGAATTCCAGCTGCGCTCATCGTCTTCGTTTGGAACATCAATCTCTGTTAAGTTGTGTTTACTATAATCCTTCTTTAGTTTTGCTATGAGATCTGTAATCATTTCTCTAGCAACACTCCTACCTCTATTTCCAGCAAGTGTAGAGTAGTTGTATTTTGGAGATGCCTCAAGCAGTAATACATCTCCCGGTAACATTTCCTCACCTGGGCGAAACACCCAGTCATTTGGATCAGTTTCATTCTCAACAAGGCAGTCGGCAGCCAATTGAATTCTTTTGCCATTGCGCAGCACAATTCTTTCATTAAGCACTTTAAGCCCAGTTGAGTCATTATCATTAAGTCTGCTCTGGAATTCTGCAAAGCTCTTAGCATTCATGTGTGCTCTCATCACGGCTGGATCAGCTAGGGAATTAACATTAGGTAACTTCCCAGTGCGCAGAGTTGGCCAATACTGAGCTAGGTCAAGAACTTTATATAAGAAATTACCAATGATCGGATCTTCCGTAGTAGCGACTATCATGCTTTCACGAGTCATCTTGACTTTTTGCATTAAGTTGTCAAATAAGTCGTCAACCCTACCTTGAGCAAACTCCTTTCCATAAATGGAAAGTCCAAAAAGCGCATACTGCTGTAAGGTCAACATCTGCTTTCTTCCCTCTGCAGTTGCCCAGTAGCCTTTAACACCGTTTCTTGCGTCATTATCCTCGTAACCCACACCATCCGCCAAGTTATATTTAACTCTATCAACTAGTTTCCTGGTAAATTCATCCTGAGAAGTCATATGCAGTGACTCCCAGAAAGCCACCTCTTTTTCGATTACATAGTCAATAATTTGCCAAATCTCCAGCTGATTAACATCCATCAACTCAATGTTTTTTAAGTACGCATCTAAACCCCATCTTGTGGCGAATTCATCTCTTCGTCTCTCTAGTTCGCGAGTAAAAAATGCCACCAGTTCTCGTTTTTTTTCTATTTCCAACAAACTTCTTTCAAAGATATCTGTTAGCTCAACAGTGCTTTCTCCCTTAGCTTCAAGCTGTTCTTTTTCCTTGAAAAACTTACTTTCTAGTTTAGTTTTTTCCTCAATTAAAATTTGTGATTGTTGATCTAGCTCAGTGAAAGCTGCCCAAGAAAAAGTGCGCAGGTCTTTATAGAGCTCTTTCTGAGTTTTTTGAGGAATATTATTGCTCTGACCATCTGAGATTTCACTCCAACCTTGGGACTTTAGTTTTGCGCCAGCAAAATCATCCAACAAGCCCCTGAGTTTTTCTTGACTCCTAATGAAAGTTGCGTCGTTTTCCATTTCGACTACAGATATGACGTCGCTGTACTTACTTTCCTCAGCAAGAGCATACTTGAGGGTTTTCTTAAGCAATTCACCATCACCTTCGGAAAGCTGTGTTTTAAAATCCTTAATAGGAGGATTAATGGTATTTTTTGGAAGATCTCCAATGTAGCGTCCATTAGTTATAAGTTCATTAAACTTTCCAACTAGAAAATTTCTTTTACCACTATCATTGATAGGTATAACTGCACTATCGGTTTGAAGCCGACCAAATACGGAATCAACAAAAGCTTTTGTTGACTTTTCCATTGTTGCATATTGCGTTTCACTTAAAAAACGTACAGCTCGAGCAACATCCTTGAGTAAAACTGCACTATCCTTATGAACACTAAAGATTTCCTCTTCATTATTATCTACGCCGTCCACATGTTTTGGGTTTTTTACAGAAACAACATAATCAACCCTCATGCCGGCTGACAAAAAAACATCAAGATACGGCTCCAACTCAATAATAAGGCGTTCGTTTCCAAGAACACTAGTTGCTTTAGATATTTCCTTTACAATTTCTTCGATTTTTCTGATTGATCTAGTATAAAAGTCCTTTTTAGATTGTAGATCTGCGTAATTTGGTGAATTTGTGATTGATTCTTGATCTAAATCGGGTGAATTAATACTGCTTTTCAATTCCTCATTCAGAGTG
>CAITDX010000074.1 GCA_903891335.1 uncultured bacterium | reverse complement strand
TGACGAGTCGACGTCGTTTATCTACTGAAGAAAAAAAGTTGTTACGAATCAAGAGATTGCGTTTATTGGCCTTGGCTTTCTTAGGAGCAGTGCTGCTCGGAATTGTGGTTTTCTTAGCTTTATTTGCCTGGTATTCCCGTGAATTGCCCAAACCAGGAGAGGTGGTCCGGCGAGAAGGCTTTAGTAGTAAGATTTATGACCGTGATGGCAATTTACTCTATGATCTTTTTGAAGAAGAGCGACGCAATCCTATCACTATTGCTGATGTGCCAGCAGATCTCAAAAACGCTACTGTGGCAATTGAAGATCGAGATTTTTACAAGCACAAGGGTTTTGATTTTCTGACGATTGTTCGTATCCCCTACAACTTACTCTTTCGCCAACGCGTCGTCGGTGGTTCTACTCTCACCCAACAGTTGGTAAAAAATGTCTTACTCACCAATGAGCGCACCCTGATTCGCAAGTTCAAGGAATTTGTGATTGCAGTCCAGATTGAGCGCAAGTTTACTAAGGACCAAATTCTCGAGATGTATCTCAACGAAGCTCCCTACGGCGGTAATGGTTGGGGCGTTGGTACGGCAGTAGAAATGTACTTCAATAAGCCCCTCGCTGAGCTTACTTTGGTTGAATCAGCATTTCTGGCTGGTTTGCCTCAGCGACCAAGTGTGTATTCTCCGTATTCTGGGGCCCTTGATGAAGAAGGTAAGCCTTATTGGCAACTTCGCACCAAAGCGGTACTCGCAGCGATGAAAGAAAATGGCCACATCACTGATGCAGCCTACGAAGATGCCATGTCCCAGGTTGATGGCTTGCAATTTGATCGAGCGGTTTCCCAAATCAAGGCTCCTCATTTTGTCTTTTATGTCCGAGAACAACTAGAGGAATTATTTGGAGAGGAGTTGGTTGCCCGCGGTGGTCTCAAGGTGACCACGACGCTGGATTGGGACTTGCAAGAAAAATCCCAGATGGCAGTGATGGAGGAAGTGGAGACTGTTAAAAAATATGACATTAGTAATGGCGCTGCTCTGGCAATGAATCCACAAACTGGTGAAATTTTGGCTATGGTTGGCAGCAAGGATTATTTTGATTCGGAAATCGGTGGACAATACAATGTGGCGGTGGATGCCCTGCGTCAGCCTGGTTCTTCGATTAAACCCATCACCTACTTGGGCATGATTCAAAAGGGATATAACCCAGCTTCGATGCTTATGGATGTGCAGACGACATTTAATCGCAATGATCGTGAACAGCCATACATCCCTAAAAACTATGATGGTAAATTCCGTGGTCCAGTCAGTTTGCGCGAATCCTTGGGTAGTTCACTCAACATTCCTGCGGTGAAATCATTGGCGATTGTGGGTTTGGAAAACTTCTTAAATCTAGCGTATACCATGGGTTTGGAAACCCTTGAACCCACCAAAGAAAATTTGCAGCGCTATGGCTTGGCGGTGACCTTGGGTGGTGCTGAAGTGAAAATGATTGATCTGGTGACTGCTTATAGCTCTTTTGCCAATGGTGGCATCAAGGTTGAGCCAGTTTCGATTCTCAAAGTTGAAGACCAAAATGGTAAAGTGCTGTATGAACATCGCCAAGTTGCTGGACCCCGCATTCTCGATCAGGGTGAGACGTTTATCATCAACGATATGTTGTCTGACAACAATGCTCGCCTGCTCGCTTTTGGCGCTAATTCTCTACTCAATACGGGCAAGCCCATTGCGGTTAAAACTGGTACGACTAATAGTTTCAAAGACAACTGGACAATTGGTTGGAGTCAGAACGTCATCGTTGGTACTTGGGTAGGTAATAACGATGGTAAACCGATGAGCTATGTAGCTTCAGGTATTACTGGTGCCTCGCCAATCTGGCGCCGGATTATTTTTACAGCGCTTGATTTAGGCTATCAGGCTCCAGCCTGGGAAATGCCCGCTAATGTCGAAAAAGTTGAGCTCGATGCTATTTCTGGTCAGCGTAGTCATGATAATTTTCCGAGCAAGTGGGATTACATCATTAAGGGTACGCTGAGCAATGAATTGGATCCTATTCATCGATTGGTTAAAGTGTGTAAAGGTGATGAGGGTAAGCTTGCTACTGAAGCCAAGATTGCCGTGGGTGATTACACCACTAAAGAATTTATTACACTGAAAGAAAATGATCCCTGGAGCGAAGATGGTAAAAACCGTTGGCAGGAAGGAATCGATGCATGGTTAGCTGGTCAAACTGACTCACGCTATGGTAATCCTACCGAATATTGTGGCGAAACTTCTGAGGTGAGTGTCAATTTGGATATGCCCAAAAATGAAGAAAATTTTGGCACCGAAGAAATTACTTTTAAAATCAAAGCAGGTAGTGATGCTGGTATCGCCAAGCTTGAGTTGTATGCCAAGAAGAATGGTAGTGATTGGCAAGTAGTCAAATCATTTGAAAATCAGCGTGAGGTAGAAGATAAAATCAAGCTTGAGCGGGGGAAATATGAGCTTTATGCCAAGGCTTACTCTCGTAGTGGTGGTACCAAGGAAAGCAATCGAGTCAAAATTGGTACTGGCGGGATGAACTGGAATTTCGAACCCACTCCTACTCCCACGCCAACACCGACCCCAACCTCTACCCCCACCCCAACTATTACGATTAGTCCGAGTGTTGTCCCAAGCGTCACTCCTCCGTAGGAGGAATTTTATTCCATCAAGGCTAAGTAAATTGCTACGAGCTGCAGGCCAACTGCTTGGCTAAATAAGTAGTGATCTAGGCTCATAATTGCCAGTAAAATCATGATTTTATGGTTTAGGTGGTAGATTTTAGCTTGTGATAGTAAAATCCCGAGAATCAAGAGGAGGAGCAGTCCTCCCTCGCTCCACATTAGCAGCACAGTATGGTGAACTGGTTGGACAAAGCGAACGATTTCATTGCTTTGAAGCGAATCAATCGTTTCGAGATGGGCAGTGAAATTGGTAAGCCCCACTCCAAGGAGCAATTGTTGTCTGATGAGCTCAAAACTTGCTTGGGTGAGCATGATGCGACGAGAAATAGATTCTTGGTGAGGCCAAATTGGTTCGATTTTGGTAAGTAGATAGGGACTAAGCATGAGGAAGAGATAAAAAAGTCCCCAAACGATGATTTGGCTATATTTTTGTGAGCGGCGCAGCAAGATATAAACACCAAAGAGCCCAAGGGTTAGCAGAGCGCTCAGGGATTGGGTGAGATAAATGATGAGTAGATTATTGAGACCCAATAAGCCAACTAGTAGTGGCTGTCTTCTGGTTTTCATAATCAAGAGAATTGAAAAAATAGTGACAAGTCCGGCTAAGATATTGGGGTGTGGCGTGCTGCCATAGGGCAAAATTCGCTCACCAAAAAAGAATTGCCCGTGGGTGATGTTGACGAGGCGTTGAATTTGACTCTCGCCAAAGAATTGATAGCTCAGTAATGATTTTTGTTCAATGAATTGATAGAGTGCCAAAATAGTTTGAAAAATCAGTGCGGCCAAAAGTGCTCCATAGATAAAATTTTTGGCTTTGATGCGAGCAAAGAGTGGGTCTTCACGAATGATGAGAAAAGTGGCGATACTCAAGCCAACATACAATAAATGACTAAGTGCTGCTGGAGCAACGGTGCTAGCAAGTTGCCTGCTGAATAAGAGTAAAATCAACAGACAAAGATAGCCTGGAGTGCGGAGAGTGCGCAGCGTGTGAAATTCAAGCAGCAACAAGGCAAATAGCGGGATGGCAAATACATATAGTTTTGGAATTAAATAATCAATCCGCAGTCCTTGGATGTAGGCTTGATCAAGAGAAACGGTATAAAACAAATTGAGTGGAATGGTAAACAATACCAAAAAGATGAGGACTAACTTGAAGGTTTCTATGAGTTTGTTACGACTAGAGTGCTCCCACCAAAGTGAGTTTCGCATCAGTTGCTATTGTAACAAGTTTTTGCCGAATCGGTTCAACTTGCGTTGTACTGATATTTTTCTCAGGATCTTGAAAGACGAAACCAAAGCTATAGTTAGCTTGATAAATGCTCTTGAGTTCAACACTCTTGATGAGCGCATTACTCTCTTTGAAAGCGGTCATAAGCGGACCAATCGCTACTCCCTCTGGGACAGTGAAGGTGAGCTCTTCGCTGATGGCAGCAGTATTACTCAACTTTTGGTAGCGAGGATAGCGGTGACTAACTTGTAGGAGGCTTTTCCAATCAAGTTCAATAGCTGTCAATCCTCCCTCGAGAATTTGGAGGGTGCCAAGTGTAGTTTTTTTACGATCGGCAGTAATAATGACCTTGGCTTTTCCTGGATTCGTCTCTTCGATGAGCAATTCTTGGTCATTGGCAAAAACGTAGAGTCGAGTGAGGAGATTTTCCAGATCACCTCGAACCTGTCGATAAGGACGACTTGAGAGAAGGGCCAGGGTGAGTGGTTGCGTGGGCAAGTCATTGGGCTTTGGATGATAGACGCAGGCCAACTCAAAAATGGAGAGTTCTTTGCGGCTTGGATTTAACTCTAAAATTTCCACCAATGAAGGAATGAGGCTGCGGCGCAGATAAGTAGTTTCTTCCTTGAGTGGATTACTGAGGCCAAGATGATCGGCAAGTGGGTGTCCGCTTGCTTCAGCTTGTTCCTTGCTGACCAGTGAGTAACTGTAGATTTCTTGCCAGCCTTGGTCGGCCAAAAAATGTTTAACGAGATTCTCAAAGTGATAATTGGTATTAGGGTCGCTTTGGACCGCCAGTTCGCCCGACATGAGTTTACTGGGGAGTTGGTGATAGCCATAGATGCGAGCCAGTTCTTCAATGATGTCGGCAGGGATTTGTAGATCAGGGCGGAAAGTAGGTGGGGTCACTGCAATGGTCGTAGTGTCACAAGTAACTTGACAATCAAGATCAGTCAGAATCGAAGTAATTTCAGCATCGATCAAAACGATACCGAGGTAATTCTCAATCAGTTGTTTCTTGACGACGATGGCTTGTGGCTGAAATTGGTTGGGAAAATAGTCGTAGAGTGATGAAGCAATTTTGGCTTGACAGAGTTTCTCCATCAACATCACCCCATACTCCATCACGATCTTGCCAAGGTGTGGATCGACATTTTTTTCATTGAGTTGAGCGGCAACTGTGCGAATTGCATGTCCCATGGAGGCTTGGCGGACTTTTTTGGCGTCTAGCGACTCAATCCAAAACAAGACTGATGTGGTTTGACGATCAACTCCAGTATTGAGGGTGCCTTTGATAGCTGGCAAATCAATAATTTCACCATTTTCACTCTCAAAAACGATTTCCCCACCCAGCGTGCGGTGCTCTACCTCATCGAGAGTAACAAATGATTTGCCTTTGGTGGCTTCTTTAATGATGATTTTGCCACCTTTAGCCATGATTTTGTCATAGTCAAAGACGTGGCAGGGATGACCGAGCTCGTGAGTAATGTAGTTGCTGATATCGATAAGGGCATCATGGACATTGACTTCAATTGCTTTGAGTCGCTCCTGCATTGTTTCAGGACTTTGGGCGGGTTGCAGATCGGTGAGTACTACTGCTAGCACCCGATGTACGGCTTCGGTTTCGTAGATAATCTCAGGAAGCGGTAGGTCCTTGGCTGGATGCCTGACGATCGACTTGAGGGTGAGCGGCTTGAGTTTGGCAGCAATCCCCGCTCGCTTGAGGATGGTGGCTGCTTCGCGGGCAATACCGCGGACAGACATCGAGTCAACTCGATTGGTGGTAACTTCGATATCATAGACATCGCCTTCATAAATTCTCTCCACTGAGGGACCGCTGAGTGAAAGATATTTTTGAATGTCGCTGGGTTTGGCCTTGGTTTGCAGGTGTTCTCTGAGCCAAGAGTCAGGAATTAAAATGTTCATACGCTGCGCTTTCGTTCTTAAAATTGTTCCAAAAATTCTAAATTACCACTATAGAATAAGCGAATATCATCGATGTTGAGACCTTTTTTGAGCGTGTAGGTGCGCTCTACTCCCCAACCGAAGGCAAAGCCAGTGTAGATCTCTGGATCAATCCCACCTGCCTTGAGCACATTAGGATGAACCATGCCGGCGCCACCAACTTCATGCCAGCCAGATTTACAGAAGCGACAGTTTTTGCCCGTTCCTCCGCAAATATGACAACTAAAGTCAACTTCAAAAGAAGGCTCGGTGAATTTGAAGTGAAAGGGACGGATACGACTCTTGGTGCCTGGGCCGTAAAAATGCTCGGCAAAGTAATCGAGGGTACCTTTGAGATTTTGAATAGTGATGCCTTTGTCGACGACAAGTCCCTCAAATTGATGAAACATCTGGGTATGAGTGGCGTCGCTCTGGCGGCGATAGGTACGGGCGACATTGATCATGCGAATTGGTGGTTTGGAGTGGAGCCGTTCCATTTCTCTGACTTGACCATTGGAGGTGTGGGTGGTGAGGACGACCTTGCCCATCTTGGGATGAGCTTCAGTATCCACAAAAAATGTTTCCCACTCATCTCGCGCGGGATGATTTTTGGGCATATTGAGTGCCTCAAACACGTAATAGTCGTAGTCGACCTCAGGATAGCGGACGCGATTGAAGCCAATTTTCTCAAAAATTTGACTGATTTCTTCAATCGCTTGGGAAATGGGATGAATATGTCCCATTTTTTGGCGCTCTCCAGGGAGACTTAGATCAATGCTTTGTTGTTGCTTGGATTGATTGGACAACTCAGTCAGCTTGCTTTCAAGCTGCTGCTTCACTCGGTTGAGTTCTTGGCCGAAGGCTTTTTTACCTTCAGAAGAAACATGCTTAATCAGGCTAGAAACCTCCTTAAATAAGCCATTCTTGCCTAGGTATTTAATGCGTAAGGTCTCAGCATCAGTGGTGGTCTCTGCTTGCAAAGCAGTGATTAAACCTGAAATAGCGTGCAAATGATCTTGATCACTCATAGTGTTATTGTACCCTCTCCTTATGATTCAGCCAATCCAAATTCTTTCATGTAGGCCAGCATATACAGTTCTGGAGAATTCGACTGCAACTCTGGATGCTTTTGCATAATTTGACCGAGATTTCTAACGTGCTTTGTGAGTCGTTCTTTGGCGGTAGAAGCCAGAGTTTTTTCTTCTTTTTTGGCAAAACGCAGTGTATCTAGCATTTTGGCTCCTTTCTTTTTCTATACCTTGTATTCTTGCTTATTAGTCAAACGAAAAACCCCG
>CAITDX010000073.1 GCA_903891335.1 uncultured bacterium | reverse complement strand
CCCACCATGATGATGTCGGGGTCTTGCCGCAAGAATGACCGTAATCCTGAAGCAAAGGTTAGTCCCGCCTTAGGATTAACCTGCACCTGGCTAACTCCGGGAATCTGATACTCAACTGGATCTTCGATAGTCATGATATTGACTCCGACATTATTAATCATGTGCAAGATAGAGTAGAGCGTCGTCGTTTTACCTGAACCCGTTGGACCAGTGATCAGAATAATGCCATGAGGAATCTTGATGTTATCGAGAATACGCTGCAGTGCCAAACCCTTGAGCCCAAGTTCCTGCAACGAAGGTACAGTCGTATTTTTTTGCAGCAAACGCATCACGATTTTCTCACCATGTACCGTTGGTAGAGTAGAGATACGCAAATCAACTTCTTTGCCAGAGGCACTGTAATCAAAACGACCATCTTGAGGCAAGCGCTTCTCGTCAATTTTAAGATTCGACATGATCTTGATACGAGAAATCACCGCATCATGAACATTGCGAGGCAAGATCAATTTCTCCGCCAAAATACCGTCAATCCGATAGCGCACTCGGACGCTGTTACCTTGAGGTTCGATGTGAATATCTGAAGCACGGGAAGTAATCGCAAAATCCAAAATGTTTTCGACAATTCGATTAATTGGTGCATCACGCAAAATTTGCCCTGAATTATTGACCACCACTCCTTGACTGCGTTGTGCTTGAAACTGACTAGTAGTACGCAACGCCTCATCGACCTCAGTCGACAAATTTTGCGAATAACGCTCAGCAATCAGCCGCTCCAACGCTTCATTGTCCGTGTAGTAGGCCTCAACATTGTGATTGGTTTTTTGCTTGAGAAACTCAATTGCTGTCAAATCGAGAGGATCCAACATCGCTATCTTGAGTACATTTTGTTCTTTATCGAGTGCGAAAGGCAACACTTTATAGCGCTTCGCAATCACTTCATCGATGAGACCTAATGCCTCAGAATCAATGCCTACTGACGATAGATCAATGTAACCAAGATGATTGAAGCTGGCTTTAGCCTGATTGATGACGAGTTGGGGAAGCAGGGCTTGCTCGAGAATCAAGTCTTCATAACTGCGATTCGTGCTCAGATGCTGCTGACGCAATGCTTCACCCTGATCTTGTGTCAACTGACCCTGGGTCACCAATACATCCACAAAGGAATTGGTGGGCACCATTGACACGATAGAGCCGGGCAGATTTTGGGCAGTTACCATAATTTGACTTGCCTTTATAATGACACAAAATGACGAAGTTTTACACCAGTGAAATTCTGCTCACCCCCCACACCAGCACTCTCACTGACCTCAACTATTTACAGCAATCGGTGACCACTTATCTTAATCAACGACTACCAACACTCGCGCCAGCAGCCATCACCTACTACAACACTGAACTTGGCAATTTTCCAATTGAAGAAGTCAGGCGGTTGCTCAGTGAAGCAGCTTATAGCGCTCATTTCTCAACCAGTCGTGAACGCGCGCTGGTGCTTCTTAACTTCGATCGTGCTTCGACTGAAGCGCAGAATGCCGCTCTCAAGATTATTGAAGAAAGCCCCGAGCACACCCTGATTTTGCTCGTTGCTACTCAAATCACCAAAATTCTTGATACCATCCGTTCCCGCTGCATTGTGGTACAAGCAGAGGAGGCCACACCTGATCAATTGGCGCACCTCAAGCAAGTTGCTGATCAAGGTGACACTATGCCTTGGCAACCACCACAGACCTACAGTGAGTGTATCGAGCAAGCTGCCTTATATAAAGATCGTCAGGCTGCACAACAACTAATTCAACACCTTTTGACAAGCGCCGATTCATCTCCAAATAATCGCCGACTTCTTTTACAAGCACATCAAGATCTGGAAGCTAATCAGAATGTACAATTAGTCCTAGAACACTATTTGTTTAGTCAAGTCGCAACTCATCGCTAGTCGAGGTGACCACAGTGATGTAGCCCATCAAAGGCAGTAAAATCGGCTTTTTTATCGATTAGGGTAGCAAACAGGCTCTTTTTTTCACTCAATAATTGTGCTACAACATATTCCTTACTGCTATGGCAACTACTAACGATCTCAAAAAATACCAAGCCTCACAAATTAAAGTCCTCGAGGGACTTGAGCCGGTCCGCAAGCGCCCTGGCATGTACATCGGTTCCACCGATACTAAGGGTTTGCATCACTTAGTCAAAGAAATTCTTGATAACTCTGTTGACGAGGCCATCGCTGGCTTTGGCAAGACCGTCCAACTTTTCCGCACGCGCTTAACTGATCATCACCGTCAACTGTTTGAAGCTCACCCCAATAATCGCGGTGCTAAAGCTGAGAACAAAGACATTGCTGGCCAAGTCATCACTGTCGTCGATAATGGCCGTGGTATCCCCACCGATCTCCATGAGTCTGGTGTCTCAGCTATGGAATTGGTCATGACTAAGCTGCATGCAGGTGGTAAGTTCGAAGAAGCAGCCTACAAAGCCTCTGGTGGTCTCCATGGTATTGGTTCTTCAGCGGTCAACGCATTATCAAGTCTGATGCAAGTCGCAGTCAAACGCGATGGCAAGTATTTCTACCAAAGCCATTCTCGTGGCGTACCAGCTGCGCCTGTCAGAGAAATTAGCGAAGCAGAGTTGATTAGTTTCTTCAGTGAACAGTCAAGTAGCTTCATCAAATACGAATCTGGCTCGATGGTGCAATTTGTAGTCGATCCCACTATTTTTTCGACTGTGGAATACAGTCACAAGCAAATGGTGCAAATCGTCAAAGATCGCGCCTATCTGATGGCCGGCATTTATTTCCAATTCTTTGATTTACTCGAGGACGTCGAACAACATTTTTACTTCGAAGGCGGTATCCGCTCCCTAGTCGAACACCTCAACATGTCACGCAAAGCCCTTCATGGAGTCTTCTATGTCAACAACGACTGGCAAGATCCTGATACTGGCAAAAATATCGGTATTGAATTGGCTTTGCAATACAACGACACCTACAACGAACACACTGAGAGCTATGTCAACGTCATTCACACCCCCGACGGTGGTACTCATGTCCAGGGTTTCCGCTTGGCCCTGGGTAGAGTCATGCGCGAGTATGCTGAAAAGAACGGCCTTATCAAGGAAAAAGAATCATTTGTCGCCGATGACTTGCGCGAAGGTCTGACCGCGGTCGTCTTCGTCAAGATGCCAGCCAATGACCTCCAATTCGAGTCACAAACCAAATCCAAACTCAACAATGCTGAGGCACAAACTGCGGTTTATCAGGTTTTCAAAGATGCCTTTACTACCTACCTCGAGGAAAATCCCAAGGTTGGTCGCGCTATCGTCGAGAAAATCATGATCTCCGCTCGCGCTCGCCTGGCGGCTCGCGCTGCCAAAGACGCCGTTATCCGCAAGGGTATTCTTGAGGGCGTCTCCCTACCTGGCAAACTCGCCGACTGCCAATCTCGCCTCGCTGAAGAAAGCGAAATCTACATCGTCGAGGGTGATAGTGCAGGCGGTAGTGCCAAACAAGGTCGTGACCGTAAATTCCAAGCTATTTTCCCGCTGCGCGGTAAAATCCTCAACACCGAACGCGCTCGCCTCGACAAGATAGTCGCCTCTGAAGAACTCAAAAACCTCGTGGTTGCACTGGGTTGCGGTATTGGCGAGAGCTTCAATATCGACAAGCTTCGCTACCATCGCATTATTCTGATGAACGATGCTGATGTTGACGGCGAACACATCACCACGCTCGGCTTGACCTTTTTCTTCCGCCATCTTCGCCAACTCATTGAAGCTGGCTATCTCTACGTCGCCATGCCACCCCTTTACAAGATCGCCTATGGCAAGGACGAGCAGTACGTCTATAGCGATGAAGACAAAGACAAACTCGTCAAAGAAATCCAAGCCAAAGACCCCAATGCCAAAATTGGCGTCCAGCGCTACAAAGGTCTGGGTGAAATGAATCCCGAGCAACTCTGGACCACTACCATGGACCCCAAAACCAGAATTCTCAAAAAAATCACTATCGAGGACGCCAGTAAATCTGATGATGCCTTCTCGGTGCTGATGGGCGATGAAGTCGCTCCCCGCAAGAAATTTATTCAAAGTCATGCCTACCTGGCACAACTTGATGTCTAGTAGTTAGTCATAAAGGAAATACGCATATGAAAACCTACGTTATTGGCCACCTCAAACCAGACACCGATGCAGTCGTTGCTGCCATGGCTCTCGCCGAGCTCTACCGTAGTAAGGAATGCTATGCCTACGCAGACAGCAATCCTGAAGCGGTGATCACTGAAGCAATCAACCCAGAAACTGCCTATTTGCTAGAAAAATTTGGCGTTGCCACTCCACGTATCATCACTGCCGCCGAACTCAGCACTGAAGATCGAGTTATCTTGGTCGACCACAACGAAGTCGATCAACGCTTGAGCGGCCTCAACCAAGATCAAATCGTGGAAATCGTTGACCATCACAAAGTGAATCTAAATCTAAAGAACCCGATCTTTCTGACCTTCAAAACCTGGGGGAGTAGCAACACTATCGTGGCTTTCATGATGCAAAAAAATAACTTTACTCCTAAGAGGTCACTGGCTGGACTAATGCTCGCTGCTATTCTGTCCGACACCGTGGGCTTTAAGTCAGCCACCTGCACTCCTAAAGACAAGGAGATGGCTGCTTGGCTAGCTGAGCTTGCTGAGATTCGTGACCTTGAAGCCTTCAGTTTGGAAATTTTCAAAGCTAAGTCAGATATTAGCAGCTTAAGTGATGAAGACATCGTCAAAAACGATTACAAAATTTTCGACTTTGCCGGTAAAAAAGTGCTGATTGATCAACTCGAGACTGTCGAGCAGGCCGAGATTCTCACCAACAAAAAAGCTGGCTTGCTCACTGCGATGGCTAAAGTCAAAGCAGAACTTCAGCTTGATTATATCTTCGTCGCCATCACTGACGTCTTACAAGTCAACACTAAAGTGCTCTTACTCGACGAAGCAGCAGCAGCTGTCGCCACGAAAGCCTTTGGCGGGGTAGCAGTAGACCAAATTTTAGATATTGGCGAGCGGATGTCTCGTAAAAAAGAGATTGCGCCACCTATCGAGACGGCTTTAAGCTAAAGGGCTTAGTCATGAGTATTATAAGACTTTAGCAGAGTGGAAAATCGACTGCTAAAAGGGAGTTAAAGAATTTTTGATTGATAAATCAACTAATTTTAGCAAAACTATACAGAAAATAATCTAAATATAAAACAATAGGTCAAAAGCAAAAACAATATGTCAGATAAGCGCCAGTCCGAACAACCCACCATCAGTATTGAAAACCTAGAAGAAACAAATGAGGTCGAGGTGGATGGCGAAAATCAAGAAGCAGCCACTGCAACTACTCCCATTACCACTGGTATCAGTCGCGACGCTGGCGACATCGAAGCAATCGAGTCCAAAATCGGCACCATCGAAGAGAGCGCCTACGGCAAACTTAAGCACACCTCCATCGTCAATGAGATGGAGAAGTCCTACTTAGACTATGCCATGAGTGTAATCGTGGCCCGGGCGCTACCTGACGTCCGCGACGGCCTCAAGCCAGTCCACCGCCGCATTCTATATTCCATGTTCAAATCCGGCATTCACTACAACACCCCGTATAAGAAGTCTGCGCGTATTGTCGGTGACGTCTTGGGTAGATTCCACCCCCACGGCGATAGTGCCGTTTATATGGCCCTGGTGCGCTTAGCACAAGACTTTAGCATGCGCTATCCACTGATTGATGGACAGGGTAACTTTGGTTCAATTGACGGCGATAGTCCAGCTGCTATGCGTTACACTGAGGCTCGCAGTGCCAAGATCACCCAAGAACTTTTGGCTGACATCAATAAAGGCACGGTTGACTTCGTCGATAACTTCGACGGCTCGATCAAAGAACCCACCGTCCTACCCACCCGCATTCCTAATTTCTTACTGATGGGTTCGGAGGGTATTGCCGTGGGTATGGCCACCAAAATCCCACCTCACAATCTCACTGAAGTCTGCAATGCCATCGTCGCCATGATTGAGAAGGGTAAGGCTCCCGGCAACACCAACATTACTATCGACGAAGGCAAGCTAAGCTCTGATTCCAAGTGCATCAACGACATCTTAGCTGCCAATCCCGCAGACCTGACTGGCAAGTTTGAGAGCGAAGTGACTCATGAAGAGCTAATGGAGCACATCAAGGGTCCAGATTTCCCAACTGCCGGCATCATTTATGATCAAAAAGCTATCTCCGAAGCGTATCGCACTGGTCGAGGTCGAATTGTTATCCGCGGTAAAGCCAGTATTGAAGAAAGCAAAAAAGAGCAATTCATCATCGCCATTACTGAGCTACCATACCAGGTCAACAAAGCCCGTCTGCTGATGAAGATTGCTGATCTAGTCCGCGATAAAAAAATTGTTGGCATTCGCAACTTGCGTGATGACTCTGATCGCAAGGGTATGCAGATCACCATTGAGCTCAAGAAGGATGCTCGTCCCAATGTCGTTCTTAATAAACTCTTCAAGTATTCAGAGCTTCAAAGTAGCTTCTCACTCAACATGGTCGCCCTTAATAGCGAGGGTACGCCTTCCCTGATGACCTTGCGCCAAGTCTTGCGTGAATACGTCATCCATCGTCAACTAGTGGTGGTTCGCCGCAGTCAAAATGAGCTCAAAGAAGCGCGCGATCGCGCCCACATTCTCGAGGGACTTCTCATTGCTTTGGCCAACCTCGATGACGTCATTGAAACCATCAAGTCTTCCAAAGATACTCCCACTGCACATGATGCTTTGATGAAGAAATTTGGTCTCAGCGATGTTCAAGCTACTGCCATTCTTGAGATGCAACTCAAGCGCCTGGCTGCTCTCGAGCGCCAGAAGATTGAGGATGAGTACAAAGCCATCCAAGAAGCTATTGGCATCTTAATTCACCTCCTCAGTGACCCTGGTAAAATCCTCGCCAAGATCGTCAGTGAAACCAAAGAAATGATTGAACTGTACGGTGACGCGCGCAAAACTCGAGTCATCAAGGGTAAAATTGGCGAATTCGATGAAGAGGACCTGATCGCTGATGAAGCCACCGTTATCACTTTAACCGAAAGTGGCTATATCAAGCGCCTCAGCCCCGATGCCTTCCGCTCCCAATCCCGTGGTGGCAAGGGTGCCAAGGGTCTCAACATGAAGGCTGAAGATGTCCTCAAGTGCATCGTCAGTTGTCAGACTCACGACAACTTATTCTTATTTACCAGTCAAGGCCGAGTCTTCGAGCTCAAGGCTCACCAGATTCCTGATGCCAGTCGCCAAGCTAAGGGTACTGCCATCGTCAACATCCTCAACCTCAAGCCAGAGGAAAAGGTGCTGTCAATTTTAGTAGTTGATATAGAAGCTGATCAAGACAAATACGTCACTCTGGCAACCAAACAAGGTTTGGTCAAGAAAACTGCGCTCAAGTTGTTTAACAATATTCGCCAGAGTGGGATTGTTGCCATAGTCCTGAATGACGGTGACGAGCTCGTCTGGGGTAAGATCACCACTGGCCATGATCACATTATGCTGATTACTCATGATGGCAAATCAATTCGCTTCAGCGAAGAAGAAGTTAAAACCTCGCAGCGCGATACCAAGGGAGTTAAAGGCATCACCTTGCACAGCGGCGACTTTGTGGTTGGCGTCGAGGTATTCCAAGACAAGGCTGAGGTACTCCGCGACAACAGTCTCTTAATTATCACCGAAAATGGCATGGGCAAACGCACGACCCTTGAAAATTACCCACTCCAGAAACGCTCGGGTCTAGGGGTAAAGGTGTCAGAAATCACCAAGCGCACCGGCAAGGTCGCTGCAGCCAAGATGGTCTCTGATGAGAACAAAGAAGTGGTGATTAGCACTCGCCAGGGCAAAGCCATCAAGATGGCGATTACCAAAGCCTCGATCCCAACCCTAACTCGACCAACCCAAGGCGTCATCCTCATGAAAATGAGTGATGCTGACCAAGTAGTGGCCGTCGCACTGACCATGGGTGGTGATGAGGACGAGGGAGATTCTGAATAAAATATTCAGTGCCTTATGGTAGAAAAAGCAAAGATTGTTGTTGCTGTCCCACATCAAGATGATGAGTTCATGGCTGCCGGCACAATCGCTGAGTATGCCCAAGAGCTTGGAGTTCCCACCAAACTAGTTTTTATGACTAATGGCGACAAAGGTAAAACTTTGTTCGAAGGTGAACTAAGAGAACCAAAGAATGCTAAAGAAAAGCGAGAACTGGTCAAAAGAAGAAAAGCAGAAGCTATCATTTCTCTCGGTCTTCTAGGTGTTCAACCCAAGAATATCAGCACTTGGGACGATGTGCCAACTCGCTCTCTTGCTCCAACTAGAAAACATATCGATCGGATGAAGCAATTTTTGGTTAAAAAACAACCAACTGTCGTACTTGGTTTTAGTGAGGCAGGCACCACGCTTCATCCCGATCACATCGCCAGTGCTTTTATCATTCATCAGGCAATTTCAGAGCTTTTGGCTGCAGGACTTATCCCAGGTTTTTTGCGCTATCTCCAATTCAACTTGCCTCATGCCCTTACTATGCTTGAAAAATATGCTGAAATCATCGCCGATCAAACACTACTCACTACCATCGATATAACACAACACCTGGCAACAAAAAATCAGGCACTTCACTCTCACCAAAGTCAGAATCATATTATTCAGGCACTTACAAAAAATGGGGTACTGAGCACACCTCAGGAGCACTTCTTGGAGCGGATCGCTCCCAAGGACATTAGTGCTCGGGGAACAAATGACCTTCTCGTGGGACTTGGTCAAAAACATCAAGGATGGACGATTTACCCAATGCCGATTAGCCAACACAACTATATGACAAGTCACTCAGAACTACTCAGACAACTTCTTGAAAAAAATCAGGCAACACTGGCAAAGACGCGATCAGCCTAGTACTTTTTATACAATTGCGGCAGACTTGCTCCAAGTAAAATCAATACGCCTCCGATGAGTGCACCCAGGCCGAGTGCTTCCTGATACAGCAACCAGCCAACTACTGCCCCAAACACCACTTCCAAAAGCATGATGAGGCTGCCTTTCTGCGCATCAAGGTGCTTGAAGCCATAGATCATCAGTTGTCCCGTCACGACAAACATCAAAACAAAGAGGAGATTGGCCAACCAAGTCAGATCAAGCGCTGGTGCTATCCAAGTTTCTCTCGATAGCAGTGACAAAGCCAGCATGATCACGGCAAAAACTGCAAAATCCAAGCCATTTAACTGCGTAGCGCTGTAGGTGCCAGAGATTTTCTTGGAGAAGGTATTCCAGACAGCCGCGCCCATGCCACCAGCAAAAGCCCAGACCACATACTTGAGTAAATCAGCTGCCACACCACCCACAGAGTAGAGGAGCACTAAACCGATGAGGGAGATCGCGAGTGATACGGCTTCTAGACGACTAATTTTTTCACCAAACAGCAATGCCCCAGAGATGAAACCAAAGATGGTTGAGCCACCATAGAAAATAAAGTAGGCGGTCCCCAGAGGTAAGTAATAAAAAGCAAAATAAGAACCAAGAAAACCAAAGACACCACCAGTGGCACGCAAGACCAGCCATTTCCAGTCTGCCTGAGCGACTTTTTGCCATCTTCTTGCCAGAATCAGAGGTATCAATAACAGCGCAGCTCCCGCCAAATCTCTAGTGAAACTGGCATAGAAAATCGGCAACTCAAAACCCAAGACTCGAGTTAATACCCCAAAAAAACTGTAGAGGAAGGTGGCGGTGAGAAGAGCAATGGCAGCGCGAAATTGACTCGACATACAGTATTAAACCTGCTTGGACAAGCGCTGGCGCGCCGCCTGCACGTGATTATCAACTGCTTGCGCAAGACTCTTGAAACCAAATGAATTTTGAGTGCGAATTAAGCCGTCTAAAATCAGTTGTGCGTGACCATGCACATATCCACCTTGATCATAACCCAAGTGCTGACTTAATTGATCAATGACACTTTCTTCAACTCGAAGCATCTGCATTGATTCCTTAAGTTTTGTTTCGATTATCTCGAGAGTTGGTTCTTGATTTTGCATTAACTCCCAAAATGTAGGATCTATTGCATCAAAAGTGGCGTTGAGCTTTTGCTTGATTTCATCAAGACCAACTGTTTCCGAATCAATAACTGGAACCTCATTCATGGGATCCTCTCTTTCATATAAAACGACAATGATAAACAAAAAAAGTGGACCGAAGGGGACTTGAACCCCTGACCTCTTCTATGCCATAGAAGCGCTCTAGCCAACTGAGCTATCGGCCCGTTTCACGAATGATTTTAAGATAGACAGAATTTTAACACTCAGCGAGAAAAAAGCCAAGTCAGTATTGTAAACATCACAACTTCGAGTGCGTCTCGTCGTAAATCTTCTTGAGTTGTGGCTGGGTGACGTGGGTATAGATCTGAGTGGTAGCGATGTTTTTGTGTCCCAACATTTCCTGGACATCGCGCAAGCCCGCCCCATTGATCAGTAAATCAGTCGCAAAACTATGGCGGATGCCATGAGGACTCAATTTCACGGTCAAGCGCGCTCTCCGGGCGTAGTTATCCACCAGACGCTGGACGCTACGAGTAGTCAGGCGCATTTCCTCACCATCCATGAGTGGATCTGGTTTTTTGCCAGATAAACGCACAAAAATCGGTCGCCAGTTATCTTCTCGAGAGTTCAAGTAGCGTGATAACCAACTCGCCGCTCGCTCACTCAAGAACACTACCCGCGGCCGGCGCCCCTTACCAATCACCCCAAATTCCCTGCGGCTTAAATCAATTTGATCGCGATTCAAGGCTACTAATTCACTAACACGCAGACCAGTAGAGAAGAGGAGCTCGAGAATTGCCTTATCACGCAGACCCTCTTTGCTGGATAATTGCGGCTGACCCAGCAAGCGCTCCAT
>CAITDX010000072.1 GCA_903891335.1 uncultured bacterium | reverse complement strand
GTTTGTCCTAATCAACATCATTCTCTATTTCATTCTGCATTTTGGATTTAAAAATCAACTTAGTGTGATCCCCCTTTTTGCTGCTATTACAGTTGGTAGTTATCGCTTATTAGCTGATTCCGTCTCTTCACTCCTACACGGGAGCTTTGCCCTTGATTACGTGGCAATATTGGCAATTGCCACTGGTATTTACACCAATAACTATCTAGTAGCGGCAATTATCGTTTTGATGATGTCTGGAGGCAATGCTCTAGAGGATTATGCCAAAGATAAGGCCAAGCACTCACTCACTAGCCTGCAAAATCGTATTCCTAATCAAGTCCAAGTCCTTAACCACGCCCGAGCCCCACGATCTACGGCGATTGAACAAGTTGTGGTGGGTAGTGTCATTCTCATTCGTAAGGGTGAAGTCGTCCCTCTTGATGGCATGCTCATGAGTGAACAAGGAGAACTCGATGAATCCAGTCTGACTGGCGAGGCCAATCCTGTAACCAAAGCACAAGATGACAAGATCCTCAGTGGTACGGTCAATTTGGGAGAGGCGATTACGGTCAAAACCACCAGTAGCAACCAGAATTCAACCTATAGCCATATCGTTGCCCTAGTAACCCAGGCTGAAACCGCCAAAACTCCCTTTGTGCAACTAGCTGACCAATTAAGCGGTGTTTTTACCATCATCACTATATTGATTGCTTATGGCGCCTACACCCTCTCTGGAGATTTTGAACGGGTTCTCGCAGTGCTCGTCATCGCCACTCCTTGCCCACTGATTCTCGCTACCCCAATTGCCATGATTGGTGGTATGAGTGCTGCGGCTGATGAGCGCATCATTTTCAAAAAATTAGCAGCACTAGAGAAACTAGCCAAAATTAAACATCTTGTGCTTGATAAAACTGGCACCATTACCTTGGGTCAACCACAGTTACAGAAAATTGAGGTGCTCGATCGAAAATTAACTGAAAAAGAAATCCTTGCCATCGTGGGTGGTCTAGAAAAAAACTCTCTCCACCCCTTCGCCAAAGCAGTTTTGCACCACCTAGAGCAGGAGCAGATCACTCCCAAGCACCTAACTGAAATCAGTGAACACTTGGGACAAGGAATTAGTGGTGAACTCGATGGGATTATCTATCGCTTTACTGGAAAAACCTTATATCGAAATCAACAAGCAATTGCTCATTTTCAATTCGCTGATGAATTAAAAGCTGATTCACATGCAATTCTTCACAAAATTCATCACCAAGGCATTGCGCTAACGGTACTTAGTGGCGATTCAATCGAAAGAGTTAGAGCCAGTCTCCAACAACTTCCGGAGAACATTAGCTTTCTAGCTGGACTTTCACCCATTCAAAAACAAGAAAAAATTACCGAGCTTCAACGCCGCCATGGCCATGTCGTGATGGTGGGCGATGGCATTAATGATGCTCCTGCCCTAGCTAAAGCCGACGTGGGGATGGTTTTCAGTCATCAGGAACACACTGCTGCTTCTCAAGCTGCTGATGTTGTCATGTTGTCTGGTAATTTCCAAGGTGTGTGGAGCGCAATTACAATTGCCAAGCGAACTATGATGATTGCCAAACAAAGTATGTATGTCGGCTTGGGGCTCAGTATGTTTGGCATGCTCATTGCCAGCGCTGGTTTGTTGCCACCAATTGCCGGGGCATTCGGTCAGGAACTAATCGACTTGGCAGTTATTTTCAACGCACTGCGAGCACGACAAAGAGCTTAAAAACTTAGTTGTCTCAGCTATTTATTCTTGAGATTTTCTGGTGGGATTTTTGGAGTTTAGAGTTGATTCGTATGCGTAGTCTTTGAGCTTAACTGCTGCATAAAGAACCACTACTCCTAAAATTGTAAAAATGCCAATCATCACTGGGCTGTTTTTGATCATCTCCCAGATGTTGCCGAGTTGCTCATAACCAAAGTAGCCCACCCAGAGATAGAAAATATTGCGCACGGTCACACCAAGAAAGGTGGCAAGCAAGTACCCTCTCACGTTATACTTAATCACACCGGCTGCAACTGAAACAGGGAAACTGGGAATTACTGGAATAGCACGCGCCAAAAAGAGCAAGACATCATCCCACCAAGTGCCCTGGAAAAATTTGCCAATTTTTTCAATTTGACCATGATCTAAACCAACATATTTCCCAAACTTACTAACCATAAAATCTTCAGCTTTGTCAGAAACAAAATATACCAGGTAAGTGGAAATGGTTTTGGCAATTGAACCAACCAAAACCACGACTGCAAGCTGCCACAGTGTGTAGCTTTGCTCACCAGCAATGACTGCGGCAATAGTCATCACGAAAGGCGAAGGAATTGGGGCAATGATTTCTTCAAGAAATGCGCCAATGATGACAAAGAGTTCCAAACTAATACTTCGGGAGAGTTGTTCAAGCCATGCTAACATTGCTCTATGCTAGCAAGCTTTTGTCAGCTAGGCAAGCCTAGATATGTGCTGACGCAAAGCCATTGTTGCTACTTCCGGTTGGGATGGGTCATAGAGAAAGGTGTGCCAACCCATTTGCTTTGGCACATCCAATAACTCAGATTTATTGTCGATAAAGAGTATTTCCTCTGGTTTCACTCCAGTTCGAGCTTGAGCGAGAGCGTAGATACGCGGATCTGGCTTAGTGACTCGCTCAATGCTTGAATCAATCACTATTTCAAATTGAGTTGGTGGCATGAGCTGGCGCTGATAAAGCATCTCGAACATACCGGGATATTGGGCAGTTAGTAGACCCAGGCGAAAATTTTGACTTAATTCCTCCACTAGCGGCCAAATATTTGGATTGGTGGTGAAACGACTAACAAAATCGGTGACTAAATCGTAATCAGCTGGAATTACCAATCCCAATTCTTGCCGAGCTTTTCCTAAAAACTCTACAGGGCTCTCACCGATGCAAAATTTTTGCTCATACTGCTTGAAGAGTTTGGCAAAAGCCTCTTGCTTCGCCACAGGAATCTGCAAATCATCCATCATTAACTGCCATTTATTGGTTTTAGAAAAATCTAAGATGAGTACGCCACCGACGTCAAAGTAGATAAAACGAAGTTGCGACATAGCTACAGTATCTCAACTTAGAAAGTATTTTTCAAATTCATATGCTTGCGACTGGGCTGAGTGAAAATATACCCATCTCGCCTGTCTATCTGATAACGCTGATACAAACCACGCATTGGTCCTTTTCTTGACCAAGCATCATTGATGCCAGTTGCGTTAATAATAAATGCAGCCAGTATGAGTATTCCAATGAAACCAACTACAATTAAGGAGAAATTTTGTTTGTATGAAAAATCATATTTTTTAAGCAAACGTACTCCAATGACACTTCCAACAATTGCTAAAATTGGAATCCACCATGGAAAGCTTTCAAGCATTGCTTGTAATCGCCATTCACCCATTGGTCCATGTTGACGAAGTAAGAAAAAGCTTACATTAAAAAGAAAAATGGCCCCGATGCTCATGCCCAATACTCCCAGTCCCATGAATGTTGATCCCAGCACAAAATACCATTTCGGCTTCATGGTGATTTGACCGGTTTTTACTTTATCCATCACTGTTTCTGCAATGGTGACTTTTGGTTTCATTTTTTTTGACATACTTTCCTCATCATAGATTTAGCACGATTAATTCTGGTGCCGACAGTACCTATTGGGATACGCAAAATATCGCTAATTTCTACATATGTTTTCTCTTCTAAAAAATAGAGTGTAAGTGGAGCCTTGTATAAGATTGGCATTTGTTCAATGCAATGATGCAAGTGAGCGCTTAATTCTTGACGAACATACTCATCTTCGAGATTTTCGTTGCTTTCTAAGTGCATCACTGCATCCATGGAAACATGCTGCTTATTCTTGCGCACTACATTCATAGCTTGATTGTGCACAATTCGATACATCCAGCTCGAAAAAGTCAGGCGTTGATTAAAACTATTTAAATTAGCGTAGGCTTTAATAAATGCTTCTTGAACTATATCTGCGGCTAGCTGCTCATCGTTGGCTAAATAGAGTGCATAGCGCAATAGTTTTTGTTGATAGCGACGTATTATTAGTTCATATCGATCCAATTCACCACTACAAACAAGCCCAACCAATTGCTCATCGCTGACATCTTGTTGCATCTGCATATCCAAACCTCATTCTAAAGCATCCTCTCTCACTCTGGTAACAAGTAAAAGAGGATGCTTTTGTTGATAACTAGCGGGTTTGACTCATATAGCCACCTTGACCTCTGCCAGTGCCACTTCGCTGACCAAGTCCAAGCTCAGCTCGAATGGCGTTGGCTTTTTCCATCTCTCCTTGCAAAGCCAGTTCATGAGCTTGAGCAAATTGAGCAAAATTATCCTGATTAATTCTTCTAGTCACGCCTTTACCAGACATCAATTTCTGCCAAGCAGCATAGTCCTTATTAGCAAAAGCCTCGGTCATGGCCTGATGACGCTCAGGAGAATAATTTGGACCCTGAACATTTGGATCTCCCTGATATGCCCCAACCGCGTGTGGCAATACAACCGCTGCGCCGAAAATGAGCGCACCCACTCCCAAAAGCATAGTTTTTGTATTCATATGATTTCCTCCTTTCAAAAGGAACAATACTTGTATCTATGATTAGTACAAACACCGCAATCATTTTCTTTCAATGAAAAATACCATTAGGTGGAAAAACCAAATTCTGAATATTTTTGTTTGGCCACAGCAGCAGTAATCGCCTGGCGCACATACGGAATCGTATTTTCAGGTAAGTCGTCAACATCACTCCAGAGGAGATGGTCACATTTGTCTGGTTCAGCAATATGCACTTCACCTTGCCACTGCTTGCACCAGAAGAAAAAATCAATTGAACTGCGATCGCTTTGGCGATGCACCACATGTGCTAAAGTTAGATGTTTTGCTTTCACCGTTATGCCAATTTCCTCGTTTGTTTCTCGAACCATTGCTGCTTGGACTGACTCGTCTTTCTCAACATGACCAGCCGGCAAAGAATAATTACCATCTTCGTACCCGGTTTGGAAGCGACGAGCAAGCAAAATTTGCTTGTCTTTGACAAGCAAGAGATGAGTGGCGACCAGCATGGTGAAACGAGAAGAAAGTTGTGAAGACATGATGCCATGATACTAGCACATGCTTAATCATGAAAGCGGTGGCTCGGAAGCTTTCTCACACTTATCTGTTGGCGCCCTCTTCGAGGACTAGTCACGCGCTTCGACTCTCACAGATTTTGCCTAATTCAGACTCGCTTGACTGCGGAAGGGGCGGAGACACTGAGCGTGCTAACGCCGCCTCAGACATTTGAGCATAGTGATCCTCGCTACGCTCGTTTTCACTATTCGCTCAAATGCACGAACTAAAGATTTTCATCCAAAGCCCACATCAGCATTCAACAAAATATTGATTCATCAATATTTTGTTGAATGCGGAAGGGGCGGGACTCGAACCCGCGGTGCCCGAAGGCGTCAGTTTTCGAGGCTGATGCAATAGCCACTATGCGACCCTTCCTTTTAAAAAATCATTTTTTCGCAACTCCAGCGTAATGGGTTATTATACCCGCCAAAATAGTTAAAACGCCACCAAGGATCTGCGCCAGCACAATTGTTTCTCCAAGCACCAATACCGCCAGAATTGCCACAAACACCGAAGTCATCATCGACATCATGGTCATGTATGAGGCAGTCGCCACCTTGAGGGTGCGGTTGAGAAAAATCCACACCAAAGCAGATAAAATACCACCAACAAACACATAGGGATAAAAACGCAGGTCAAAATAATCGGCCGCAAACACGTTTTGCACTTGAGTCGGATAGAAGGGTGCTAATAAAGCAAAAAACAACAATACTGGAATGCCTGCCACCGGCCGCAAAAAAGAAACCAAGTCCCCGCTCACTGGCGTATCTTTGATCGCCCTGCGCACTAAAATATTAGCAGCTGACCAAGAAAAACAGGCTAAAATCAGCAAGAAATCTCCCACCTGTGGAATAATTGGCTGACCTTTGGTCGAAATCAAAAAGCTACCCAGAATCATTGCCAACGCCGCCAACGCTTTCACCCAGGTCATTTTTTCTTTGAGAAAAATCCAAGCTAAAATAATTGTGGTGACCAAGGCAAATTTCACCAAAAAGCCTGCATTCACCGCCGAAGTCAAAGCGACACCAGCATTACTAAAAAATCCACCCACGCCAAAATGAATGGCGTTGGCCAAAAGCAAGCCCCACACTACTGACTTAGGCAAAGCAATCAACTGAGTATATATTTTTGGCAGCACCATCAGGCTAAGAACAAGTAGCGCTACAAACGCCGACTGAATAGTAAAACTCATCGGCGCAGCTCCAGCCAAAAATGCCATTTTACTTACTAAAATTGATAAAGCCCAAAAAAAAGAAAAAAGGGAAACATTGCGAAAGGCAGAATTTGCTTGCATGAATTGAGAAAACTATCGTGCGCCCAGGGGGATTCGAACCTCCGGCCTTTGGTTCCGCAAACCAACGCTCTATCCAACTGAGCTATGAGCGCGCATTGATGATGTTAAGAAGAGTTATTATACCTCATAAACGATTACTTAGAAAAGTATTTCTTCCCTCGCAACTCATCCGGCAAAAATTCAACAGCTTCATCTGGATACATCTGATATCCTCGACCATAGCCTATTTCTTTGAGCAATTTTGTATCAGGATTTTTGAGTAGCCCCGGAATTGGTAAATTACCATGAGCCCGCACATCAGCCTGAGCACTGCGTAAAGCATCATAACTACTGCGATTTTTTGGAGCATTAGCTAAATAGGCCACTCCATGAGCTAAATTGATAGCGCACTCTGGATAACCAATCACCTGACAAGCCTGAAACACCGCATTGGCCACCACTAAGGCAGTGGGTGCTGCTAAACCAATATCTTCAGAAGCAAAAATCACCATTCGCCGTGCAATGAAGAGTGGATCTTCGCCGGCCTCAATCATTCTGGCTAAATAATACATGGCTGCATCTGGCTTACTCGCCCGCATACTTTTGATAAAGGCACTAATGGTTTCATAATGTTCTGCGCCTTTTTTATCGTAACTCAAGTGTCGACTTTGTAGAGAATTCTTCAGTGAAGACAAATCAAATCGACCATACAAGGTAAAAGTATTGTCTAGAAGGGTTAGCAGTTTGCGCGCATCGCCATTACCATAATTAAGTAGAAATTCGATACTTTCAGTTGATATATCAATTTTTTTAGATTTTTTATTATTTAATTTTTGACTTTCATTAATTTTTTTTAGAGCTAAATCAATCACGGTGCGCAGCTCATCCTCACTCAGAGACTTGAAGATAAACACCCTCAATCTCGATAGCAAAGCACCAATAACTTCAAAAGAAGGATTCTCAGTCGTCGCACCAATTAAAATAATGACTCCTTCCTCAACAAACGGGAGTAAATAATCCTGTTGAGCCTTATTGAACCGATGAATTTCATCAATAAAAAGAATTGGTGCTCGATAATCCTGCAACAAACCCTTCTGTTTCCTCCCTTCTTCAATGATTTTGCGAATGTCAGCCTTGCCCGCAGACACCGCTGACAACTCAATAAATTCACGATCACTGGTCTTGGCAATAATTCGCGCTAAACTGGTCTTCCCAACTCCAGGTGGACCCCAAAAAATCATCGAGAAAATTGCCTGCAGCTCAATCGCCACTCGCAGCGGCTTATCTGGCGCCAAGAGATGCTCCTGACCAATAAAATCACTCAAGGATTCGGGACGCAGCAAGGCAGCCAAGGGCTTAGTAAAATCAACAGACATGAGTACTGATCATTTTACCCGAAAAAAGACCGATTAGCAAAAGACTCGGAGAAAAATTTAGCGAGCTCGATCGCGCTGCAGCTTCGACAAATGCTTCTTGCGCAAGCGTAAATTCTCTGGAGTTACCTCCAATAATTCGTCTGATTCAATGAAATCTAAACACTGCTCTAAACTCATACTGATGTTGGCATCAAGCACCGTCATCACGTCCGCATTAGAACGGAAGTTGGTGAGTTTCTTAGCCTTACATGCATTTACTTCAAGATCTTCTTGTTGATTGCGCAAACCAATGATCTGACCCTCATAGACCTGATCACCAGGATTGACAAAGGTTTTACCTCGCTCTTGAATAGTTTCTAGAGCATACGCCGTGACCATGCCAGATTCAGTAGCAATTAGAGCACCATTGCGCAATTGAGGCAATTGAGCAGCTACCGGCGCATAACTCAAAAAGCGACTGCTGAACAAACCATTACCACGAGTTTTGGTCAAAATTTGACTGCGGAAACCAAGAAGATTACGACTACTCACCTCATAAACCATACGAGTGACACCTTTTTCATTGGTGATGGAATCTTTCATCTCTGCATGACGACGACCAAGCTCTTCAGTAATGACACCGATAAAATCTTTGTCGATTTCGATCGTCAATTCTTCAAAAGGTTCCATCTTCACTCCATCAACTTCCTTGATGATTACTTCTGGTTTCGACAATTCCATCTCATAACCCTCGCGACGCATGGTCTCGATCAAAATCGCCAAATGCAATTCACCGCGACCAGCCACATTAAAAGCACCGCCCTCTAGACCTTCAATGCGCAAGCCGAGATTGGTTTTTTGCTCTTTGCGTAAACGATCGGCAATTTGTCGAATGGTACAAAACTCACCTTCTCGACCAGCAAAAGGTGAAGTATTGGCAGATAACCTAATCTTAAGGGTTGGCTCAGTCACACTAATGTTTTTGTAACCAGTAGTTTCTCCAAGCGCTGCCACTGTCTGACCAATGGCAATCCCATCCACACCAGTTAAGGCAACGATATCACCTGCCTGGCTGACTTCAATTTCATCTCGATTTAAGCCATTACTGGTCAACAAATGAGCCACTGACATTTCACCAACTTTGGTGTTTTCATCAAGAATCACTAAGCGCTGGCCTTTTTTGACCTGACCCTGGGCAACTTTACCGATGGCATACGTACCCTTGTAACTATCAAAGTCGAGAGTAGAAATCTGCATTTTGAAAGGCAGAGTGTCATCAACTGCTGGAGCTGGCACGGTGTGAACAATTTGCTCAAAGACTGGTCGCAAATCTCCGGCTAAACGGCTAATGAGCTCGGTATTGCCGACTGCTTCACTGGGCAAATCATGCCAAGCTTTACCATCACGACCAACTGCATAGAGCACGGGAAACATCAATTGTGAATCATCATGGGCAATATTGAGAAAAAGCTCCTCAACCTGACCAAGCACGCGTTCTGGTTCAGCATCTTTACGATCAATTTTATTCAAAAGCACGATCATCTTGAGTTTTTGTTTCAGTGCTTGCTCGAGTACGAAGCGAGTCTGAGGCAAGGGACCCTCAGCGGCATCCACCAGTAGCACGGCTCCATCAGCCATACTAATCACCCGCTCGACCTCGCCAGCAAAATCAGCGTGTCCAGGAGTATCAATGATATTGATTTTGAAATCTTCACCAGTGCTGCTTCGATAAAAAACAGCAGTATTTTTGGCGAGAATAGTAATACCTTTTTCTCGCTCTAAGTCGTTACTATCCAGAATGGTACTCTGAGTCATTTCGGCTTGGTTGTCTCGAAATGAGTGAGTTTGTTTGAGCATCCCATCGATTAAGGTAGTCTTACCGTGGTCAACGTGAGCAATGATGGCGATGTTGCGAATTTGCATAAAAGAGTAATTATACTCCTTTTTTGGCTAAATAGCTACTTTAGTGTAGGGAGTGGGTGAGCAAGTGGAATCTTGGCTTGACGTAGTTGCTCGAGCAACTCTAGGTTAATTTGCTCCTGTAGATCAAGGTAAAGATCATATTCCTTGCCAAGCACATCATAGGCAATCTCGAAAATAAGCGCAGTTTCATGGAGGGTTTTAAGGTGTACTCGAGCTAACAAGACTTGTTTTGGAGGTAATTTTGCAAAAATTGCAGTAATTATTGGCTTGACTTGACGTAGCTGTGCCCCGCTCGCCTTATAATCAATCCCCACTGTGAAGACCACTCGACGCTGTTGCATGCGCTTGAAATTTTGCAAACGAGCGGTCGTCAGCTCTCGATTGGAGATCAATAATTCTTGACCAGTCGGCATAGTCAACCGAGTGCTACGAATCCCAATGTGTTTGACCGTGCCTGAATCAGCTCCGACAGTGATGTAGTCTCCCACTCGGAATGGCTTGTCAAAATGAATCATGAAGAAGGAAAAAATATCTTCCAAAACTTTTTGCAGAGCAAAGGCAATTGCCAGACCAGCTACACCAAGTCCACCAAGTAGCGCAGTGATTTCTAACCCCAAATTTTGCAAAACAAATAAAATTGCCACCACATACACCACCACTCGCGCTACGAGTTTAATCAGAGATAGCACTGTCTCATCAATGGCTGCGGGCGTTGTCTTTTGACGAAACCACAAGCCAATCATCTTTTGCAATAAACGATCAAGTAGCTGAGTTCCATAAATAGCAATCAGAACAAACAATACCTTGGGGACAACTGCTGCTGCAATTGCCACTAGATCGAGATTAAATAATCCCTCAAGCTTCATAGGCAACTAATTTCTTGAGGTTGGCAACTTCAACCTCAGTTAATTTGCGAGCCGTACCGACAGTCAATCCGTGTAATTCCAAATTACCCATCCCGACTCGCAGTAATTTAGTCACTTCCCAGCCGACCTTAGCACACACTCTCCTGATTTCTCGCTTAATACCCTGATGAATGGTGACTTTGAGCACAAAATCACGACCATCTTTTTCCAATACCTCGATAGCATCTAGAGCAACTTTGCCCTCAGCCAGACGCACACCGCGGAGCAAACGCTCCACTTTGCCTGGAGCAAAAATTCCTGTGACCCAAACTTTATAGGTTTTTTTAACTTCAAAACGAGGATGCGTCAAACGATTGGCCAGCTCACCGTCATTGGTCATAATTAGCAAACCCTCTGAATCATAATCAAGTCGACCGACTGGATACACCCGTGCAGTCGTCTTGCCTTTGAGGTAGTCGGCGACGGTTTTACGTCCCGCCTCATCATGCATGGTCGAAACCACTTGCCTGGGTTTATTAAGCAGCCAATATTCAAAAGTCTCTGACTCACCACCGGTGGTAATTTGCTTGCCATCAACCCTCACTAGATCTTGGTTAGGATCGAGCTTGTCACCTAATTGCGCCAGTTTCCCATTGAGAGAAACTTTACCCTCAGCAATTAATGCATCTGCCTTTCTTCTCGAAAAAAGCCCAAGAGTTGCTAAAAATTTATTCAAACGTATCATGTGTTGATTGTATTTCTTACCTCGACTTTTTGCAAAGCAAAAAACCTATTCACCTAGAATGATCAATTCCTCTTGTGCCCGAGTGACTCCCGTATAGAGCCACCGTCGCCAATCAAGATCAGACATCTGCTTAAATCGCTCTTCAAATAAAATTACTCGAGTTGCCTGACTACCTTGGGCTTTGTGCACGGTCAAAGCATAAGCGAAATCAAAAAGTTCTGCTTTTAGCGTTAAGGCTCGTGATTCACGACTAAAATTTAGAGTGCTCGCTGCCCCAAACTGTTTTTTCACGACTAAACCTTCAAAAGGAGTTGCTCGGTCATCAAGAACAATGGTCACTTCATAAAAATACTCATCATGACTTCGAATACTCTGGAGCGTCCCGATCATACCATTGAATAAGCCATGTTGGGGCTTATTACGCAGACAAATCACTCGGTCTCCAGCCTGAGGTTCTGTCGACTCAAAGCCAAGAATTGTCCTTAAATAATTATTTAATCTAATGCGGGTATTATTGTAACCACAGAGAACTAGTGTTTCTGGATTATAACTTTGCAGGTAGCTGTCAATAATTTCCTGCGATTCTGGATCATTTTTACTCAACTTGCGCACCCCACCGCCGTAGTTGGCCACAGGAATCAAACCATTTTTCCGTGCCATCACTGACACCTTAATAATTGGATTGTCCACCAATTGCCGATGAATCTCAGTTAAGGTGATTTCCGGCTTCTCCATGAGGTTAAATTGTCCCGTCACTGGCGGCAATTGCCCATGATCTCCAACTGCCAAAATTGGCACAGTATACGAGAGTAAGTCTTGCCAAATTTTTTGATCAACCATTGACGCTTCATCAATCACAATCAGATCTGCCTTCAAACTCTCTTTGCGCTTCCAACCCACAATTTCATGGTGTTCATTTTCGATGACGCTATAAATCAAGGAGTGAATCGTTCCCACGCTGTCACCCTTACGCAGTAATTCGTGAGATTGTAAATACGTCTGCAGCACCTGAGCTGCTTTACCAGTAAATGCTGCAAATGCCACCTTGAGTTTAGGATTTTGACTCGACAGAACCTTGCGCAAAATAGCAATCAGGGTTGTCTTACCAGTACCTGCATAGCCACCAAGCGTCAAAAATTGCTGATGATCCTTGTCGTTGGCGTACCAGTGTAAAATTTTTTTGAGGGCTATTTTTTTATCGGTTGAGATTTCCATAGATAAACATGGCATCACCAAAACTAAAAAATCGGTAATTTTCCTCGAGAGCGTGTAAATAGGCCGCCCCAACAGTGGTGGTCAAAAAGTCGTGAAAATCAGCATTCGTATTGGGAGCAGTCGCAAATGCGGCCACCAACATCAGCAAGCTGGACTTGGGTAAATGAAAATTGGTCAGCAGTGCATCAACAAATTTAAAGCGGTACGGCGGATCAATGAAGATGGTCGTTTCTCCAGCCTGTGACATGAGCACACCATCGGCGTTCGTTGCCGACTCCAAACTTCTCATACTAGTAGTACCAACTGCGATAATGCGCTTGCCCTGCTGTTTGGCTTGATTGAGGCGAACTGCCACCTCTTCACTGATTTCATAGTACTCAGCATGCAGCGTTTTTTTCTCCAGATTTTCCTCAGTAAGTTTCGCAAAAGTCCCAAGACCCACATGTAACATCACTCGTTCGATCTGTACGCCTTTATTCTGCAAACGCGCCAATAATTCTTCGGTGAAATGCAATCCAGCAGTAGGAGCAGCAGCTGAGCCAAGCTGCCGAGCATACACGGTCTGGTATTCATCTTTGATCGTGTCCTCATCTTGTGTTGGCTTGATGTACGGCGGTAATGGTGTGAATCCACAGCGATCAATTTCTTGGAGCAGATCAACGCCACTGCGATTGAATTGCACTTCAACTTCAGCACTCTCGCTATCACGTGAAATCACACTTGCCTGTAGATAATCAGTCGTTTCTAAATCAAGCAAAACCTCTGGTTGCATCACCATTTCTCGGCGAGGAAAAAATAGCTGTTGACCAACTCTTAGACCTGGCTTAGAAATTGCCATAAATCGATCAATACCAGTTTGCTTGATCAGTAATAACTCAACCTTACCACCGGTTTGTTTGCGTCCCAGCAGGCGCGCAGCAAAGACCTTGGTTTCATTAATTACCAAAACATCATTACTACTCAACAAATCAGCTAGATCATAAAAATGTCGGTCAAGATACTCACCAGTCTGACGATCGATACACAACAAACGAGAGTGATCTCTAGGAAACACTGGTTGATTGGCAATATGATCCGGCGTGAGTGGATACTCATACTTTTGCAGAATTGAGTCAAGTAGCATGCAGCTAGTGTAACACAGACTCAGCTATGTCATAATACGCCATATGTTAGAAATTGTAGGAATTGTTTTCATTATCCAAATCCTTTTTTTTGCTTTTGCCAGTTACTTCAAAACTGATAAAGTAACTGATTTGTCATATGGTTTGACATTTGTCTTCCTGGCTCTCTATATGCTCAGTCAAAACCCTCAACAATTGCTCGTCTTGAGTCTACCAATTGCATGGGGAATTCGCCTGAGTTGGTATCTCTTTGCACGAATTATGCGTACCAAAACTGATAAGCGTTTCGACGGAGTGAGAGAAAAATTTTGGCCTTTTGCGCGCTTTTGGTTTTTGCAAGCTATCTCAATTGCGATTATTAGCTTGCCCTTTATTTTCTATGGTCAGAATCAAGATCTGCAAACACACTGGCTTGGGGTGGTGATTTTTATCCTTGGTCTGAGCATTGAAACCGTTGCTGACTATCAAAAATATTACTTTAAAAATCAAGGAAATACCGGACTCATTACCACTGGCTTGTGGCGCTTCTCACGCCATCCCAATTATTTTGGAGAAATGCTAGTCTGGTGGGGTATCTATCTGGCAGTCTTCCCAACTCTAAATGGCTGGCAATACGCAAGCATACTCTCACCAGTCTATATTACTTTGCTCCTCATTTTCGGCAGTGGTGTCCCAACATTGGAAAAAAATTATCAACAAAAATATGGTCAAGCTTGGTTAGACTATAAACAAAAAACCAGCTGTATTATTCCTTGGTTTCCACGCGCTTAGCGTAATCCTCAAGAAATTTTTGACGCAACTCACCCTTCAAGTGCGGAATAAAAGGACGAAAAGCCTGTAATTGTTCTGGAGATTGATGCAACAAGCTAATGATTTTATTTAAATACTGTTGCAGATCTTCGCAGTACTGAATGTTTTCAAGGTAGAAGTATTTCTTGTTAACTCTATCTGTATCCTCAGTAGCTACCCCAGAGCTTGAAGCACTCGAACGTGCAGTGAGGGTACCAATCTGCAACCAAGCATGGGCAACCCCTTCTACAAAACCTTGATTATTACAACTGGTATCCACAATCATTTCCAGAGGCAGACTCTGGTTATACCGGTTAACAGGAGTAGTGTAGATGATTTTGATGAGGCGCTTATTAGTTACGATTGCCAAACTCTTATGCCATATTCCATGCACCCACCACCATCCCGTTGCGGCAAAAACACCTGCTAAAAGCAAAGTAATAGGCAAAGTAAATCCTAGGGAATTAGCTGGAAAAATTTGCCGAAAAGCCAATCCAAAAACATAACTTGCCATCAAAATACCAGCTGTTAATAACAATACGAATGCAATCCTCAACCATAAAAACAATACGTGCTCTCTGGTCACATATAAAATACGTTCATCTGTAGCTTGTCCAGGAAAACGATGTTGATCGTACGGAAAAGAAAATTGTTTAACCTCAAAAATTGACGTCATGAGCCATCATTATATCATTTTCAACTTGCCGATCGAGGCGCACTTGCGTATACTCTCCTGAAGAGATGCTGACTTGGCTGACAAATTTCAAACAAAAAGATCGGAAAACACAAATTTTCTTATTCCTAAGTTTTTTCACTGTCATGACGGCTGTCTTGGCCGTTTCGGCAGTCGCCAGCTATCGCTATTTCCAAAAAAAGCCAGCAACAATAACAAATAACCTCGTCGGCATAGATCAGGCCGTTGAGCTTAAGCTCAACGAAATTGATGCTGCGAACATCACTACTTTTACTGTCTTGCTTGCCGGCTATGGTGGCCCAGGACATCAGGGAGGATTTCTCAGTGACGTCATCCAAGTTGCCCATATCGACTTAGAAAAACAAACCATCAATCTGATTTCTATCCCTCGTGATTTTTATCTAGCTGAAGGCTACAAAGTCAACGCAGTCATGAGTCAGGGAATGAATCGCACTGGTCAAGTTAAGGATGGCTTAGAGCTGCTCAGGCAAAAAATTAGTCAAATTATTGGCTTACCAATTAATTATTTTGTCGGCATTGATTTTGTTGGCTTCAAGCGCACAATCGGTGAAGAGCTTGGCAGTATCGAAGTGCAAGTCAGTCAGAAACTCGATGATCCATGGTACCCAATTGAAGGAGCACAACTTGATCCCTGTGGATACAGTGCTGAAGAGATTGCCTCCCTTACTGCCACCTACAGTGGTTTTGAACTTGAGAGTAAATTCAAGTGCCGTTATGAGCGTATTTACTATGAACCAGGGCTGGTGACCATGGAAGGACACGAT
>CAITDX010000071.1 GCA_903891335.1 uncultured bacterium | reverse complement strand
TTGCAAATAGACCACACCCTTACACACCTTGCTTACTTTGGCCTTGATATTGGTGCTGACGGGACCATTCTCAACCGAACTGCTGACGGCAGTCTTGAGCCAGGTTTCCGCACGCTCAATGACGAAAATTTCTTGGAATTCAGTCAAGACGTGCTGGGTCAGGACAAAAAATTTGAATTGGTATTGAAACAATTTTCGAGCAAAGACATTGCGACTTTTCTCAGCAATGAAAAAAATTTTGATACTTTTCTCACCAGTCTCGACTCACTCTTGCTGGCGTATCCAGTGACCGGCATCAACATCGACATCGAATACGCTGGTGAAAATAGCCAAAGTCTGCGCGCACCACTCACTCAATTTATGACGGCACTCAGCCAGCATCTGCGCAGCAGGTATAAGAATATTCAACTCAGCATCGATGTCTACGCCAGTGCCGCCAGTAACGACCAAAGCCTCTGGGATATTCGTGCTCTTGGGTCACTGGTTGATTACGTGATCGTCATGGCCTATGACTTCCACCAGCGAGGCAGCACGCAAGCTGGACCAGTGGCACCACTTTTTAGCGAGGATGATACTTGGAGTTCTGACATCAATCGCCATCTGAAAAACTTTCTCGATCAGATGCCACGAGAAAAAATCTTACTCGGTATTCCTTTTTATGGCTATGCTTGGCAAACTGAGGCAACCACACCTCGAGCCAATACTTTTGAAGATAGTGGTTTCACCGTTAGTTACAAAAAAGCTAAGGAATTGCTCAAACTGGCAAAAGGTCAAGCCAGCACTGAAAGTGCTTGGGTTGGAGCCACTTCAATCAAGCAAGATTTTGACAGTGAAGCTCTATCACCCTTCATCACTTATCAACAAGAGGGTAAATTTTATACGCTGTATTATGAAGATCCGCAATCAATCAACTACAAACTCGCCTATGCCAGGCAACTTGATTTAGGCGGGATTGCCATTTGGGCTCTTGGCTACGAAGACAGCGAACGAGAACTCTGGCAAGTCATTGAAGATGGAATTTGAGAACTGATCTAGAAAAATCTAGACTACCAAATCTCGTAGGTAACTGAAACTATCTTACTCACCTCAATTTTATCTGGCGCCGCTGCGACGAAGTCAGAAGGCATGCTGTTTGGCTCCATGTTTTCCTTGGAAGAAATCGTGCCTGAAGCTTGATTGAGGTCGTCAGTGATGGTGACAATCCGACCGATGCGCTTGCCGGCAGCTTTGGCAATTAGCTTAGCTTGTTCACGCGCATCTTGCAGTGCCAAACGCCTGGCTTCCTGGGTTACATCTTCTTGTTCGGTGGGTAAAAAGTTAACATTGGTAATGGTGATCGCTCCCTTGGTGTAGAGGCTCTTGATGAGCTCAGAAGTTTTTCCTGGATCAGCACTGGTCAACCTGAAGACATTAACTACCTGATAGAGACGGTCACCACCAACTACCGTGGGAGTAATTTGGTAGAAAGCCCGCTGAATATCTGGTTCGCCCAGCAACACTTTACTTTCATCAATCAGCACCTTAGTGTTGGTTTCGCCCTGATTGACCGCTACTACTGGATCAACACTTGAATCAACTCGAGTCACAGTCATTTCAACTTTGGCTGGCGCAACTTCGAGCTTGCCAGTGCCAACTACGGTAATGATGGTGGGTTCAAATAAAAGAGGTTTCACCAAAAACCAAGCCAGCAAAACGACTCCTGCAAGCAGCACTATGTTCTTATAACGCAATAAAAAGGCTTTGGCCTGATCGAGAGAAAGTTGCATCATATTGCTTAGTGTAGCCTAAAATTGCTATACTTGAAAGTATGATTCAGTTCAAAGTTCTTAAATTACCCACCTTTGCGACTCTGTTCGCCAATCAGCGAGTAGCTAGTTTTATTGGCAAGCTTGATGCGTTTTTCATCAAACTGCCCCATCTGCCCAAAAAAATCCGTCTGCTCATTAGCAAAATTGTGCCCTACTTTGCCTTAATCCTTGGGACTGTTGGATTGTTGGCAAGCATCATGACTGGATTTTTTCTGATTCTGACGGTAATGGCATTGGATTGGGAAATGCTGGGCGAAATTAGCTTTGGCTTCGTCCTGATTTTACTTGACACCTTATTTTTGTTGAAAGCCTTCAAGCCATTGCGTCAAAGTGACGCGACTGGCTGGATTTATCTCTTCTGGGCACAAATCTTGGAAGTGGTGAATTTTGTCGTCAACCTCAGCACCGGCACCAGTCAAGTTTTGCCTGGACTCGCCGTGATTCTTGTCACGTTTTATCTTTTGTTTGAGATTGGCCAGTTTTATGTCTATCGGAAAAGCCCGTTGGCTCCTGAAATGAGCGCTGCTCCTAAAATTTAGTTTTTCTAAGTATGTAGCTTGCTAAGTGTGTAGCTTGGCTGACAGCGAGTCGCTTAGGGCTCGACAAATTCATAGGTAGAAGTGTTGACGTAGTACAAGATGGTTTGACCATTGTTAATGGCGCCTTCGAAACCGATGTTGGCAGTCGCTCCCTCTAAGTTTCTATTACCTGCCTGAGCCACAACCGGGTAATACACACCCTTATCTTCAGTAGCTTGACCATAACCCTCTTCATCGCTATCAAACTCAGGGATTACCAGGGCAATGTGACCAGATATCCAGTCTTTTTCAGGCTCACCAGTTCTTTGGTCAATTACTACCTCACCGTCATCACCAATTTTGTCAGTCATGTAAGAAGGAGTTGTAGCAATAGCTGGATAGCCTTGATTAGCGTATGCTTGCGCCTCCTCAGCCGTAACTGGCTGCCAGCCCATTTCTTCTTGAGCAAGCGGAGATTTGAGCAACTGATAAAGATCATTGGCCATCATTTCTTTAAAACCTTGTTCATTATTAGAGGTTTCATAGTGCGGCAGGGGCACTCCCAAGGCAGTGGTGACATCCCAGACATAGATATTACACCAAGTTTCATCACCATTTCTGCGATAGCGATCATTTTCCGTGACGCGGAAAAACAGCACCGTATCAAAATAGTCATCCGCGTTTCTATTACGAGCAAATTCAGGAAATAGCTCTGGGTTGAGTGGCTTATACCTATCCTCTGTGCCATTCAGAATCAGTTTGCCATTTTCCTTGAGGGTTGCTTCAGCATAGCCGAAGCGATCGCCCATCTGAGTGTGATACACAATCTGTTTCACCTCTGTCTCAACCTGTGTCGGTGTAGCGGTGACGGTCGGTGAAGGACTTGGCGATGGACTCGGCGAAGGTGATGGGGTTTGCGTCTGAGTGGGAGCAGTGGTGGCAGTCGCGGTGGGAGCAGTGGTCTGCGTGGCGACAACTGTTGGTGGCACTAAATTGCCATTATTCTGCTCTGCCATCTCCGTGGGAGTGGTAATGGCAATTTCATCAACTGCGAAAACAGGCCAGTAATTCGCAGCAACTGATGAAATTAAGCCAAATCCAAAAACACCAGCTAGAATCTTCCAAGCCACAGCAAAATCAAAAGCTGGTGGCTTAGTGCCTGGCGCCTGGGGCTGAGGGTTTGGCGGGGCTGGCGAATCACTGATTGGCGGTTTCGGAGAGGGAGTGATGGATATTGTTTTTTGAGTATCATCCACAGCAACTGGTTTGCCTGGACCAGCTTGACCAGTGGTGACTGCGGACGAAGCTGGTTGCTGCTGACTAACCTTAAGTCGACTCAGCAGTAAGAGCTGCCGGACATCGGTGACAAAGCGACGAGCAATCACTCTGATGGTATCGGTTAGATCGGCTTCTGCAACTTGATTATTTTTGACTAAATTGTTGAGTTGTCCCCCAACTAGTTCTTTTTTGTAAGTGCCGCTACCTTTACCTTGATCGCTAAAGAGTGCCAACGACTGCAAACCTTCGATGCCCTTATCTTTTTTCCCTGATAATAAATAGGAAATAAATAGAGCGTCATCATCATCTAGTTGATGTTCAGCCAAATGTCCGCCAAAGCCCATGAAGCTATTGACGCGTAGCGTAATTTTTCTTTCACTCATCATTTTTTCCAAAGTGACGGTAGCTTCATAAGCACTATTGATTGCCTGATCAACATCGGCTTGGTTTTGGCGCAGCAAAGCTTCTTTGAGATCGATGAGTGCTCGTAGGTAGAGCACCATCGCTTCATTGTGATAGCCATGGACGTTGAGAACTCGATTGCGAGCTTGTTTGAGCGCGGTGGCAGCTTCAGCCTTGGTGGTTTCTATGGTATTGAGGAGTGACTTGATTTGCTGCTGATCTGGATTGGATTGACGAATGAGATTGCTTAGTTCTTGCTCAGCCAGAGTGTATTTGGCAAACTGTTGGTTGAATTCAGTGATGAAACCATTGGCCTTGCGTAGCTCTAGGTTGCAGTCGGAACAGAGAGAGGTGAAGGTGGAGGGAGGATTTTGATTAATAACATTTTGGCCAACGTTTTTATCCGTTTCCAAGTCTTTACTCTCAAAATTAATATTCAGGAATGGCAAAAACTCTTGCAGTAGGTGACTGTTTTCTGCCCAAATTTTCATATTTTGATACAAAATCGGCCATTGTTGTGCAATGATTGGAATATTAGATAAAAATTGACCCGCAACTTGCTCAAGAACAGCTTGCTGAACAACTGCTCCAGTAAGTAAGTTTGAAAAAGGAAGGAAACCAAGCACAGGAATAGCGAGTTTTTCTTCAACCAGGTTCTCCATGCTAGATACGCTCCTAACTTCATATATTTTGTTGGTAATGTCATAGCCATTGAAATCAAACTTATTCTTCAACAACGCATTAGATTTGCCGCCCACGTATTTCGATAAAACATAATTGGTGATAATTGGATAATTTGAGACAGTTCCGCCAGTTCCAGCTACTAAAATTTTACTAACTCCATTTGACTTAGCCACTGAAAGCAAGTGTTCTGCAAACTTTTCAAAGAATTGTCCAATATCCATTTTAGCTTCATCTCTGACGTCAAAAGCTCTTATCACATAAGCCTTGTCTCCATCTTCCATTTCAACTTCAAAGACTAAGGCTGACCCTATAAGCTCTTTTGTTCCACTTATAGAATCAGTCGTTACAAATTTATAAGGAGTTAAGTTTTGATAGGTTGACAATAAAGGAAAAACCTTGGTGTAACAAACTCCTCCACAATAACCAGCCATTTCACCAATAATGCCCTTATCAGGAATCATCTCTACAGCGAGCATTTCTTTAGTTTCTGACATTTTTAAACTACCGAGTAAATCACGAAGTGGGTTTAGGTATGTAAGGAAATAATCATTAATATTGTTTCGTTTTTTATTAGATTTCAATAATTCAAATGTTTCCTGCGTCCAATATTTATCTTCATTGTTTTTCTGAATATTAAGCACGTGGTCTTTAATTCTGTTGTCAATAATATTAATCACCTCAGATAATGACTGAACAGAAATTTCTTGTGTAAGTAAAGTGCGAACCTGCTCAGTCCATTCTGGAGATCCTTGGCGAATGATAAAAAGCTTTTTAAGAGACAATTGTCTAAAAATTGAACGAAGTTCTTTTTCATTAGAGCCATACTGCTTCACGTTTATGGACACCAGGGCACCAACTAGATCATCAATTGACCTAGATTTCTCAATTTTATCTTTAACAACAAGAGCATCATCAATTTGTTTTTGTATTATTTGTGCTGGTACTGGATGACCTAGATCTTTTGGAGGAGAAGATAGAGTGTCCTTTAATTGATTAATCTTTTCTTCTATAATATTTTCCGATTGTAATTTAAGTTCAGAAATATTACCCGGATCTTCTAAGCTTGTAAGGATTTCTTTGACCATTTGAGAGTAAAATTCATCCGCCTTGGAAAAGTCATTGTTTTCATAGTTAACAAGAGGTATCTCAATATTAGAAACAGTATGATTTGATTGTGGAACGACCGTTCCTGATGTCAAGTCTCTTTCGTAAATCTTTACTATTTCTTGAATTGGATGAACAGTCCATAGGTGAATTGAGTGATTTGTGAGTAAGCTCACAATTTCAATTTCCACTGGCGATAATTCATCAAAACTAACAATGGGGGTCGTCGAAAAAAGCCTGTTCTTTGTCTGTTCAAATTTTAACTTTAAATCTTTTAAAGAAGTAATTTTACTCTCCAACAAACCATTGGATAAGTTCTCTAATTTTCCGTTTTCATGTAAGTAAAGTTGTCGATAATAATCAAAAAGTATCGGTGTATTTGAAAGACCAAATTCAGTAACATAAGAAGTAACTATTTCCATGTTCTGAGGAGTAAAAGTAAAATTACTAATCTTATTGGCTATTAAGCTAGTAAAAAAGGCAGTAGTTCTATCATACTGATTGTGAGTAAAAGCATTTCTAGCCTCATCGGTTTGACCAGAAGGCAGGGCTTTTAGTAGTTTTTGCACAACATCTTCGCCAAACAATTTAGCTAGTTCAACACGATTGATATTTTTTATAAAATCTTCTGGAAATTCAGCGGCATAAATAGCATACACATTTCTAGTAAATTCTCCGTTTTGCCAAAGAGCGTCAATGTCCTCATGGTTTTCAATGAGAATACTTATTATTTTTTGATTTCTAGTTGACAAAAATGCTTCCCAAAACTTTCTAACTTCTTCAGAAAAATATGGCATGGCTTTAGTTACTTGAACATTTTTGTACAAGTAAATTGCTGCTGTTTTTCTATACATCGCATCAGTAAGAATTTTTGCAAGTAGCTGGCCCTCCTCATCAATCCCAGCCAAATTGCTTTGATAATACTCAAAACCATCCACCTCATCAACACGATCACTTAAAAATGGGTATCTTTCATAAGCATCCCAAAAATCTGCAATCTCTTGGTTAGAAAATGATGCTTTTTTCTTCACCTCATCTCCTAAAATAGTGTTGTCCAACTTGGGTTCTCGATAAGAAAATAAACTAAAAGTGCTACTTTTATCTGCATCTTCAATGACATTAGACAACATCGCAACTCTCACTTCATCTGGAGATGTTTGCCTGCTAAAATCTTCTTTAAATTTTTCCCACCTCTCAGCACTGCCATAATTGGGATCAGCAATCCAATTCCCAAGAGTCGGATAAACATATGAAGCAACCCAAAAACTACGATTAGGACCAGTTAGATGAGAAAAGATCATGGGAATTTTAGTTTGATCAAGAAGACCAAGGTGTGAAAAGTACGTATTGGCTTTAGAAATACCTTGTGTCTCAGCAATCAACTCCATCATCCTGGCAATTTTCAACTCTCTAGGCGATTGACTACCGAGATAAGAATTAGGGAAAGCACCAACGATCTCCACTATCACGCTCTCTCCCAAAACTGAAACGTCTTTAATAGACAGGTACCCTTCTTGAAGAATAGAATAAAATTTTGATAGAAACTCGTCGCCTTGGTTATTTCTGGTTAAGTATGTAAATATGTAAGAAATGAGTGAGTGATTAGCTTGTTTTTCGTCATCAAGAAACTTAAAAAGTGGGTGCTCAGCAAATTGGAGGGCACGCTCAACTAGCAAATCGATTTCTTTACCACTCCATATGGATGGATTTTCTCGTGCAAGTAATTCGATTGAAGTAGTAAAACTACCAATGAGTGTGGCGTCAGCTGGAAAATCTCTGAAAAGTGGCAGTAGATTCTGGTGAAAGGTTGCCAAAAATACAAGGGTTTGTGGAGATCTTAAAATAGATTGAACTAATAAAGATTGCATTTTTTCATCAATTTCTGGAAAAAAATGCTGAATAGTTCCAAGAGCAACCTGAGCGTCAAGCGGACTGACATAATCACTACCTAATGATGAATCGTATTGCTTGATAATTCTTGCCAGGTAATACATGTCTGGAGGGTTCATTTCACTTGGAAAAGGCAATTTGTTGACATTTCTGTTTCGTGAAAGAGTCAACCTCAGTTCGTCAGCACGAAACTTATTTATTCCTTCTTGCGGATCCTTCTCCTCTAGAAGTGTTTTTACGACTGACTTTAAATTTAAACCCTGCAAGCTGTCCTCAGTAAAAACAGTTGTGAGGTACAACTCATGATTTGAGGCGATGTGTTTAATAAGTGGAACTGATCCTGGTTCAGAAAGCAGAGCCTGCACCAAATTAAAAGCTGGTAAAGCTGATTTTGACTGAGTGAAATCTTTCTGAATGGTTTTCAAGTCGTTTGCAAGATCAACAATTTCATCTCTACTCAACCCAGGGTTACTCAGGGTGCCTGTTGTTAATACCAGCAGGTCTGCTTTCATCGTAAGTAAAACATTAATTGCCTCAAAAGTTTCTCCAAACCTTACAGGATCTTGGGCAATTAGTTTCAGAGCAACACTTCTAACACTGGCATCCAAAGACTTAACCTTACTGACTATTGTCAAAGCTTGCTCAGCATCGCCAATTACATCGTAAATCGTAAAAATGTCAGTCATCATGCCTGAGTAAGACATGTAGTTTCTGATGCTTTTCAACAAATCGTTAATTGCTTGCAAACCAAACGCATCAGCATGGGAAATGATTTGCTGAAAATCACCACTATCTTTGATTCCTTGACCAATGTTGTAGTTATCGATAATATCATTAATTAAATTGACATTTTCAATAAATTCAGCTTGACTCTCAGCTCCAGCTTGAATCAAGGCAAGCAGAGCATGAGCGGGGACATGATTTTCACCAACCAAACTAGCAGCATTAAGCAAAACGCTTTGAATATTTCTGACATCGTCTTGGGTATTAAATTGATTGTAAGCTACTAAAAACTTGTCTAATTCATCCGATAAAATTGTCGCACCAACCAAATAACTAGCATAATTGATTCTTTTTGATCGACCGAGTTGATCTGCTAAGGAATAAATTTTTTCGAGATTATTGGCAACTACATTTAAACGATTTGTCGCATCATCTTCAATCACTGCAAAATGCAAATACCACATTAAGTCATCTGTGGACATAAGTGCTGATTTCAGAAACTTCCTCTTCGAAAAATGATCCGCAATTTTCTTAATTGCAAGCAAGTTGTCTTCAGCATTTTGCACAACTTCTTTGGCTAAAGGTTTGCCATTTGGAATAATTAGCAACCATACTGAGCTAGTATCAATTTGACTTTCCGAGAGGCTACGCAAAACACTGGCTAATTTTACTAAAGATGAATCAATCTCTTCAAAGCTCAATGTCTTGTCAACAGCAACCAATAAATCTGCAAGACGATATTCACCACCCACTTCATTTGCGACTAACCTGAGAGCTTGTCGGTGTTCCAATAGAAATTGGAGGTCAACTTTTTCGTGCTCCGCAAGCAGTTGATTGGCAAGATTCTTAGCATCTATACGTGGGTTGCCATTAGCAAGCTCGTGGCTTAGTTTAATTATGTTGACAATAAGCTCCACTCTTTCTGCTTCTGGCACCTGATACTGATCTAATTGGTGAATTAATTTTGGATGACTAAAGAGCAAATCAACAAGCGAACCTCCATTTGGTTCTGAACGCAAAGTCTGCAGCATTTCTGCTCTTTGATCAAATGTAGTGCCAGTGCCACCGCTTGAATTAGAAAACCACCTGTCTTCACGGTTTTTTCTAAAAAACTCTACAAGTGGATTAAAGGTATTTCCTACTAAGTCGCTCAGTGAGTTGCGTAAAGAACGTAGGCTGATGGTGTTTATAATTTCAACATTTTGGTTAGTTTGACTTGTTTCTTCTGCACTACTCTCAATGACAACTTCTTCCTCAACTCTTTCAGTGTTCTCCTCCCCTTGCTCATATTTCTCAATCCAATCCTGCAGAGCCTCAGCAGTGCGTCGCGCCTCCTGATTATCAGCATTCTTGAAGCGCATGGACAGAATCACATCTTGCAAATAATTGTCATCATCTAAAACATAGTAAGCAGAATCAATCGTCATGGCTGCTTGTTGACTTGGAGTGAGGGCTGGACCTGCAAAACGATGGCCATGCATCAGTTGTTTTTCTGCCAAACTAGAATCAGCCTGACCATTCTCATTAAATCTTGCCAATGAAAAAGCCGACATCATCACTGGCGATTGTAAATTAGTAAGGCCTGTTGAAAAAACTTGAGAAAAACGATTCAACGCTACGTGTAAATTACTCGGCACCGTTGCAACTATCCCCGCCACCAAGTTCTTAATATTACTTTGCTTCATTCCAAGTCGAATTTGTTGATCCATGGTCTGCAACATCAAAATTTTGCGTTCATCATCCGCCCGCAGCCAAGATCGCAAATCGAAACCGGCGTTGATGCGAGCCAAATCCAAGTCATCATCAATATAGTTATTGCCCAACAAAATCCCAGAAGATTCATGTGCATCTATTCCAACTGCTTGACGATAAGGGCCAAGTAAGGCTAATTGCAAAATCATCGCTGGACTCCGCAAACGAGAATCCCTTGGTAAATCAGTAGTAGGTAGAGAAGTCACGAAACGATAAACCTGGTTTACATCATTAAACAGTTTAGTAGCTCGAATATTTAGATTAGTAACTTTATAAACAGCGTTAGAAGTAGAGTTGCTCTGAGTGATGCCCTCCTCAGGAGCTCCCTGAGCAGACCTATCCAAATCGCCCTGCAATTGGGAAGAGTTGCAAATAGACCACACCCTTACACACCTTGCTTACTTTGGCCTTGATATTGGTGCTGACGGGACCATTCTCAACCGAACTGCTGACGGCAGTCTTGAGCCAGGTTTCCGCACGCTCAATGACGAAAATTTCTTGGAATTC
>CAITDX010000070.1 GCA_903891335.1 uncultured bacterium | reverse complement strand
TTGATATGAAGCCAAAAAACGTAAATACGTCAACTCAATTTTGATTCTAAAAGAAATTAAAGCGGCTTCGGAAAAATGGGTGCGAAGAGAGCTTGTCTGGTTTTTATAGCGACCGTCGATCGGCGAAAGTGCCGACACTGTGTCCTGTAGCATCCATTGCCGTATTATATTTCGGACCCTCCTTTTTTGCAATGCACATATTGCAAAAAAGGAGCAGGTACGAAAGATGCCTTAGCATATTTCGGAGAAAAGATGCTTTAGCATATTTCGAGCGTTAGTACGAAAGATGCCTTAGCATATTTCGGAGAAAAGATGCTTTAGCATATTTCGAGCGTTAGTACGAAAGATGCCTTGTGCATATTAAGGCTACTAGCTAGCAATATATATTCTAAATATTAAATAGAAAAAACTTTTTTCATTAAATTAACTACATTCAAATCTGGAGTATTGCCCTTTGCTGCATACTCAACTACGCTTCCACCAACAATTTTGTAGTTTGCTTTTAAAGAAACTATTAGCTTTTCAAGCTGTGTAAAACTCAAGCCATCTGCAGTTGGACATTTGACATCTGGAAGTTCCTTAGAATCGATTACATCAAGATCCAAGTGAATATAAATTTTTTTACGGGCACTTTTTTCAATCAAAGGAACAAGATTTTCAAAATTAACACTACCAACTTCAAGAAAAGTTATGTTTTTTTGATCAATATATTCTTTTTCTGGCAGGTCTAAGTCTCTTGTTCCCACTAAAATTACCTGACTTGGTTCAAGAGTGGAAAAAGAATAGTTCATTAAAGTCGAATCTCCATCCCCAAGAATCATGCGAAGCGGCATACCATGAAATGTTTTACTTGGTGAGGAAGATGGTGTATTCAAATCTCCATGAGCATCAATCCACAGCACAAGTAAATCTGAATTATGATGCTTGTTCAAATAAGTAATTGGACAAATCTCAACCCCACAGTCACCGCCTAAAGTGAAAACCTCATCGGGCTCTCTTGCTGAGAGTAAATTCTTTGCAGACACAAGGTTATTTAGTATTCTCTGATACCCAATAATATTATTCTCTACACTCAATGTCTTTTCATTCATCAGTTGACCAATTTCTTCGATCTCGATGTGTTTGATGAGTTCTTTTTTTAGCAAGTTAGCTCCAAAATATATCTCGTTGGTCTCGCCTGAACCCTGCCATTGTGGAAAATACAAATAAAGTTTTTTCATATTTACAACCATATTATCAAACATTCTCCATCGATCCAAATTGTGCCAACTTCATCTGCAAAGAATACACTTCGATAAAACCAGCGCTAGCATTGACGTTGAAATCATATCCTTCGCCATTGTTAAATGAGGTGTGACTAAGACCAAAAGGTGATTGCATGGTCAAAACAGTGACACTGCCCTTATAAAGTTTGAGGCTAACTTTTCCAGTTACTTTTTTATTGACGAATTCATTAAATGCATTGATCGCTTGCATAATCGGGTCATACCAGAGAGCACCATAGCATAAGTAACCCCACTTAATGTCCATTTGGGCCTTAAGCTCGTTGAGTTGTCTCGTGCACACATACTTTTCTAAAGCCTTGTGCGCTTCAATGATGACGTGAGCTGCTGGTAGTTCATAAACACCACCGTTTTTGAGACCTACCAATCTGTCTTCAAACAAATGAGCCACACCTACCCCATGCTTACCTGCAATTTTATTTAACTGCATAATGAGTTGCGCCAAGGTCAATCTTTCGCCATTCAACTCGACTGGCAAACCTTGACTAAAGGTCAGCTCGACTATTTCCGCTTTTTCGGGGGCATCCTGTGCCAAAGTGTAAGTGGTTAAAAACTTTTCAACTGGAGAAGCTAAGCTTGGTTCCTCTATTTCTCCACCTTCCCAAGTCATACCCCACATATTGTCATCGACGCTGTAGGGAAAATTTATTGAAGAGGGTACGGGAATACCGTGCTTGAGCGCATAAGTAATTTCTTCGTTTCTATCCATCATCCACTCTCTAACCGGAGCAATGATCTTGATTTGAGGATTGAGGGTTAAAGCATACCCTTCAATTCTTACCTGATCATTACCCTTGCCAGTGCAACCATGAGCAAGACAGTCGGCTCCTTCTTGCTTAGCAAATTCAATCGCTTTTTTGGCTAGAATTGCTCTACCCATTGGGGTAGACAAATGATAATCACCCTGATAACTAGCGTTTGCTTTGATGCCAAAACTCAAGAATTCATCAGCAAATTCTTCTTTTGCGTCACAAACCAAAGCCTTGACTGCGCCAAGTTGTAATGCTTTAGCTTTAATTGCTTCCAGGTCGTCCTTTTGCTGACCGATGTCAAGGGTTAGGGCTATGACTTCTGCCTGATATTGATCTTTGATCCACTTTAGCATGACGCTAGTATCCAGCCCTCCAGAATACAGGAGTAAAACTTTTTTGACCTCACCCACTTTCGCTTCGTAAGAAGCAACCTTTTGATAGTTAGTCTTTTTTTTCATGTGTTTCTTTCTGTGATAAAAGACTGCTAATTACAGCCTGATATTTATCACTTTCTATTTGATATTTCTTTTGTTCGTTTTTGAGTTGTTTTTTTAATTGCGGCAAACCCAAATTACCAATTCCACCCAAATGAACTGAGTCTTTAATCGAGAAATCAGAAAAGCTTTTCTCTTGATAACTAACAGCAGTTTTTTGATACGCTTCTCTAAATGACACTCCCTGCTTCACCAAATTCAAGGCATGGTGTGTAGCAAAAAGCTCAGGAGAAATTGCCATATTGATCTGCTCATGATTGATCTTGATTGAATCAACCAATAACTTTGCAACCTGCAAGCAAGAACAAGTAAGCTCTAAACTCTCAAAAAGTGGTTTCTTGCTATCTTGCAAATCTCGGTTGTAACCAGAAACTAAATTAGATGACAAACCAACTAGTTGCGAATAGTTTCCAAGTAAAAGATGAACTTTGCTTCTCAAAAGCTCAGCCACATCAACATTCTTTTTTTGTGGCATGATACTGCTTCCTGAACATAGTTCTGAGGATATTTCAACAAACCTAAATTCTGAGGTGGTAAAAAGCAGCAAATCAGTTGCAAATTTATTGATTTCTTGCAGGATAGCGATAAGCGCAGCAACAACCACGCTTTCAATTTTTCCTCTAGAATTCTGGCAATAAAGTGAATTATTTTGAACTTTGCCAAAACCTAATAAGTTGGCTACGAACTGCCTATCCAGAAACAACGGCACTCCATAGCCAGCTGCTGACCCAAGAGGAGATTGATCATTTAACGTATAGGCAGTTTGAAACAAGGCGAGGTCATCAAGCAAACCTTCAGCAAATGCTCCTGCCCAAAGCCCCATTGTTGAAGGCATGGCTTTTTGCATGTGCGTATAGCCAGGCATTAAAACTCCAGCGTGTTTTAGAGAAAAATCTAAGAAGGCTTCAATGAGTTCTAGGGTAGCTGGCCAAATTTGCAATAGGCTATCTTTAGTAAACAACCGTATGGCTGTCAGCACTTGGTCATTCCGAGACCTGCCAGTGTGAATTTTTTTACCAACCTCTCCCAAGGTTTGAGTGAGATGGTTTTCAATTTTACTGTGAATATCTTCGTCGCCAAATTGTAAAACGAATTGTTTTAAGTCATTTAGATTGATGATTTCTTGAAAACCAGTTTTCAGCAGCTTTATTTCTTCGTCAGTCAACAAGCCAATTTTGTATAAACCCTGGGCATGAGCCATTGACCCCAAGATATCAAACTTGACTAGCTTCTGATCCAGCACCAAATCGACTTGCGTCTCAAAGGCTTCAATTGTTTTGTCTAAATTCCAGTTTTTCTGCCATAATTTTTTCATAAAAAAATCGCCCCTCTCAATCCTTAGAAGTATCTAAAGATCAAAAGGGGCGATTAATGAAAATCGCGGTACCACCCTTGTTTGTTTGCTACTAAAAATCCCGCCTGAGCGGGAACAACTGAAAATTAGTAGTAAACCTCATTTCAGAGCTCCGTTGCCGACACTCTTGGTCGTATTTTACGGTGGACTTCCGTCGTAGTAATGCCTGTTTAGGGCTTTCTCCTACGCAGCTTGTCTATTGCGATAGACTCAAACGCTTTTTTTATTATTAAATTGAAGATGAATAGTATCACCTATAAATATAAAAAACAATATCTAAAAAACCCTACTGAATAATTCCACCGCCCAGTACCGTATCGCCCTGATAAAACACTACCGATTGACCAGCAGTCACCGCTCGTTGTGGTTGCTCAAAAACAACTTTAACTTGATCCGCTCCCAGCGGCTCAATGGTAGCAGCCGCTTCACGAGAACCATAGCGAATCTTAACTGTCGCCTGCACTGGCGCCTCCAAGCGATCGATGGCAATGAAATTAAGATCAGCAGCAATTAAACTATCAGCCAAAATACTTGATTCTTCACCCAACACAATTTCATTTCGATCAACATCAATCTTACTGACAAAAACTGGCTTACCAGTCGCAATTCCTAAGCCCTTACGCTGACCAATTGTGTAATGGTAAATGCCTTTATGTCGACCAAGAATTTTGCCTTGCCCATCTACAAAATTACCCGGCTCTACCTTGATGCCAGTGCGCTCTTCAATGACGCTTGCATAATCACGATGCACCACAAAACAAATATCTTGACTATCAGGCTTACTTGCAACCCCGAGTCCTAACTTTTTAGCCATTTCGCGAACTTGTGGTTTCTCATAGGGAGCCAAAGGAAACAGCGTGTGTGCTAATTGATCTTGGGTGAGATTGTAGAGAGGATAAGTCTGATCTTTGGCTACCGAAACCGAGCGTTTGAGCAAATAGCGACCATTTTCCTGCACCACCGTCGCATAGTGACCAGTCGCCACATAATCCATACCCATTTCTCGAGCCTTACGTAAAAACTCGTCAAATTTGATGTAGCGATTACAGGCAATACAAGGATTGGGAGTTTTGCCACGCAAGTATTCATTGGTGAAATATTCAATCACTTTTTGATCAAAAATTTCCTTGAAATTGAGGACGTAATACGGAATACCCAAGGTATTGGCCACTCGCCGCGCGTCATCAACCGCTGATAAAGAACAACACGATCCCGCATCATCTTTTTTATCATCTTGCCAGATCTGCATCGTCACTCCTACGACCTCATAACCCTGTTCCAAAAGCAGTGCTGCTGCCACTGAACTATCCACTCCGCCACTCATACCAACCATGACTTTTTTCTTCATTGACTAACTTTCTGTAATAACTGCCGCATGACTACCAACAAACGATCGATATCTGCTTGGGTAGTATCATCGCTCAAACTGAAACGTAGCGCTGATTTAGCCAGCTCTTTAGAGATGCCACAAGCGAGCAACACATGAGAAGGCTCGACTGAAAGCGCACTGCAGGCCGAGCCACTTGAAGCTGCAATTCCCTGCATATCCAAACTCATTAGTAAGACATCTCCTGCCATACTTGGAAAAGAAAAGTTAGTATTACCTGGCAAACGTTGAGTTGGATGACCATTGAGTTTAATCTTAGAATCAATCGCCCTTATCTCAGTAATGAGCTGATCACGAAGCGTCTGAGTATAAGCAGTTTTTTTTGGTAAATCAGCAAGTGCCAATTCCAAAGCCTTGGCCATCCCTACGATACCCACCACATTTTCTGTGCCAGCGCGCAAATCCCGCTCTTGTGAACCTCCATGCAGGAACGGTTCAATTTTGACACTATTTCGCAAAAACAAAGCTCCAACACCTTTTGGTCCATGAAATTTATGAGCAGAGAAAGACAGCGCGTCGACATTCACCACCGACAAATCAATTTCTAGACTGCCAACCGCTTGCACTGCGTCAGTATGAAAGAATACTCCATGGTCATGAGCAATGCGCGCCAGCTCTGCAATTGGTTGAATCGTACCAATTTCATTATTAGCCCACATAATTGAAACGAGAATCGTATCTGGCCGCATTGCCGCTGTTAAAACTGCTGGCTGCACAACACCAAACTCATCTACGGGCAAATATGTCACTTCAAAGCCTTGTCGTTCTAAAAAGTGCGCACTATGAAGAATGGCGTGATGCTCAATACTGGAAATAATCAAGTGTTTACCGCGATGCTGATGTGCCATTGCCAAACCCTTCAGGGCCCAGTTATCAGCTTCCGTGCCTGAGGCGGTAAAGTAGATTTCTTTTGGCTGCACTTGCAGTAATCGAGCAATGCTTTCGCGAGCATTTTCAATTGCTCGTTTGCTCTGTTGACCAAGTTGATAGAGTGAGGAAGCATTACCATATGATTCTTGTAAATACGGCAACATCGCCTCCAACACTTCCTGTTTCAAACGAGTAGTAGCAGCATTATCTAAATATACTTGTTGCATGAATTTTATTCTTGTTTTACTTCTATTTTTTCTACCACTGCGGTATTTTTGGCTTCATCAGCCTTACGCTGTAGCTCACCAATCAACTCTTCAATTTCGTCATCTTCCAAACCGTGCATTTTAGCACCTTCTTCAAGCGTATCCCAGCCGGCAGCGAAACAATTTCCACAATACAAACCGTATTCATACAACACATCATTCATCTCTGGATTTTCTTCAATCAAATCTTCGATAGCAGTGTTTTTATCAATTTGGAGTTTTTTATCCATTATTCGCTTTCTGATATTCATCAAGGGCTTCATGCAAAGCCTTGAGAGTTAGCGTTGCACAGGCAATCCGACTCGTACTTAAATTAAGTCCCATTAAATCGAGCAATTGTCTTTGATCAAATGTCTGCACAGCCTCAACGTGCTTCCCAATTACCGCTTCTAATAAAAATTCTGCGCCAATACTACTCACGAAGCACATGTCACCCTGCCAGCGCGCATCTTGAATCACCCCATCAACAATCATCAAGTCTAAGTGAACTTGATCGCCACAAAAGGGATTGTGACCATCAACTCGGTTGGTTGCAGCACTCAAAGTCCCTTTAAAACTTGGGTCTTTGTAGATCTCCATTAAATCACTTGAATAGATGTTATCCATAGTAATTAATTGCCTTGTGTAATTGGTCGATAAAGCGAACTAAATCTTGTTTGTCATTGTAAAGATAATACGAAGCCCGCAATGTTGCTCCACAGTGTTGATTATGATGCAGTGGCATCGCACAATGAAAACCTGCTCGCACGGCAATCTGCTCTCTGGAGAGATAGTCTGCCAAATCATGGGCGTGCACACCTTCTACAGCAACGCTCACCAGACCGGTTCGTTGTGAGGCTTGTTTAGGCCCAAGAATTCGTAATCCTTTGATCGTCTGTAATTCAGCGAGCAAAAACTCACTCAAAGCAACTTCGTGTTGACGAATTGCCTCCAAACCAACTGCTTCTAAATAATCCAAGGCTGCTACCCAAGCAATCGCTTCGGCTACCGGTGGCGTACCCGCTTCAAATTTAGCTGGCCCTGTAGCAAAGGTTGCGGTAGTAGCCGTCACTTCTTCAATCATGCCGCCACCAACCTGATAAGGCACCATTTTCTCAAGCAAAGCTGACTTAGTATACAAAGCCCCCACCCCCATTGGACCCAACATTTTATGAGCGCTCATTGCATAGAAATCACAATCAAGCGTATGCACATCGACTGCCAAATGAGGAGCGGCTTGAGCTCCATCGACAACCAAAACTGCCCCCACCCGATGCACTAAGTCAGCAAGTGAACGGATATCAGTAATCGTCCCCAAAACATTAGAAGCATGTGCCACCACCACCACTTTGGTTGCAGCCGTGATAGAGTTTTTCCAAACATCCAAAGCGATTTGACCATTATCATCACTTGTCACCATGCGCAAAACTGCTCCGGTTTGTGCTGCCACCCTCTGCCAAGGCAAAAGGCTACTGTGGTGCTCAAAATCAGCTACTAGAATTTCATCTCCCTCGTGAAGAACCTGCGAACCATAACTATATGCCACCAAGTTCAAAGCAGCAGTGGTGCCACTGGTAAACACAATTTCTTGTGCCGAAGTAGCACCCAGAAACCGCGCCACTCTAGCTCGAGCTTGCTCATACAAACCACTCGCAACCTCACTTAGCTCATAAATCCCTCGATGGACATTGGCATTACTATGGGTATAAAAATCAAGCAAAGCATTCAGGACTACTTGTGGTTTTTGTGAGGTCGCCGCACTATCCAAATAAACCAAATCAGGATGAGAGCTAAACAATGGAAAATCTAGTTTGATCAAAGCGCTCTCTAACATAGGTAATCACTAATTAATTGACGAGCCGTTTTATCTTTGACTTTCTCAGCCAAAATTCGGTCAAAAAAGGCCTGCTCTAATAATTTTTCTGCCTCAGCCCGCAGTAAACCTCGACTCATCAAATAGAATACATCGCTCTCATTAAGACGGCTACTACTGGCGCTATGCGAAGCTTTGACTTTATTATTGAAAATTTCCAAAATCGGTCGCGAGCGATTGCTGGTTGAACGACCAATGACCAAGCTTTGTTCTTGTAAAAAAGATTTAGTGTGCGTGGCTTGGCGATCGATATAAATTTGCCCAAAATAATCAACTTTTGATCGATCAGCCTGACTCAGATACACATCTGTCATACAGCTGGTTTTCGGAACTTGATGATACATATTGGTTTCTAGTTGCCAATCACTACCTGCAGCCAGACGACCGATAAAGAGTAACTGACAAGCCACTTCGCTTGTGGTGAAGTGCAAATCAACTTTGACCTGACCTTCACGCGCCTGTTGATCAAGCAGTACTAGATAAAGTGTGGATTCTGTTGGAGTCAAAGAAAATGCAGTTTGTTGGGAAAGAAGAACAAGTTTCATATTAACCCACACTCCCTTCCATTTCGAGTTCAATGAGACGATTGAGCTCAACTGCATACTCAAGTGGCAATTCCTTAACAATTGGCTCGATAAAACCAGCCACTAGTAAGGTCATGGCTTCAGTTTTGTCCAAACCTCGACTCATCAAGTAAAACAACTTATCTTCCTCGATTTCACTCACAGATGCCTCATGTTCGACAATGGCATTTTCACCTAAAATCCGCATGTCAGGATAGGTGCTGGTACCAGATTGTCCATCTAAAATCAGCGCATCACACTCAACCTTGCTTTTGCTATTCGTCGCAGCCTTGGTGACATGCACTAAGCCACGATAATTACTTTGTCCTCCTGCTACGCTCACTGACTTTGCCACAATTTTTGAAGCAGTGTTGGGTGCGAGATGAATCATTTTGGCGCCAGTATCTTGAATTTGCTGATTTTTGGCATAGGCAACTGAGAGCATTTCTCCATAAGCACCTTCTTCTGCCAAATAGCAACTTGGGTATTTCATGGTAGTTTTAGCTCCGAGATTACCGTCTACCCATTCCATGACGCCATCGGCCAAAACCTGTGCGCGCTTAGTCACTAAATTATAAATATTACCCGACCAATTCTGAATTGTCGTATAGCGAAAACGAGCATTACGCTTCACAAATACCTCAACCACTGCTGCATGCAACGAGTATTCGCTATATACCGGAGCCGTACAGCCCTCGACGTAGTGAGCGCTACTGCCTTCATCAGCAATAATCAAGGTGCGCTCAAATTGACCCATTCGTGCTGCGTTAATCCGGAAATAACTCTGTAAGGGTCGTTTGACGTGGGTATTTTTGGGAATATAGACAAAGGATCCACCTGACCAAGCTGCAGAATTAAGAGCGGCAAATTTATTATCCGAAGCCGGCACGAGTTTACCAAAATATTCTTGAAATAAATCAGCATGTTTTTGCAGCGCCTCTTCCATTGAACAAAAAATTACTCCTTGCTCATCAAGCTCTTTTTGCAGCGACGAGTAAGCCACTTCGCTATTGTATTGGGCTTTGACTCCAGCCAAAAACTCGCGCTCAGCCTGTGGAACTCCCAAGCGATCAAAGGTTTGCTTAATCTCAGTAGGCACCTCATCCCAGCTGCGTTGCTCTACCTCTGTATCTTTGATGTAGTAACGAATTTGTTCAAAATCAATTTCCGCTAAACTTGGACCCCATTTTGGTAAAGGCATTTTGACAAAGGTCTGTAGAGAGCGCTGACGAAATGTGCGCATCCACTCAGGTTCCTGTTTATGATCAGAAATGGCTGCAATAATCTCACTTGATAAACCAAAATCAAAACTGACCACCGATTTCTCAGGCATAGCAAAACCAAACTTACTAGCATAGGCATCGTTGAGCTGTTTAATCGTCGCTTTGGCCATAGTTCTCAATCCTTAGAGCACGCTCTGAAATCCCTTATCTTCAATTTGGCGAACCAGCTCTGCGCCACCAGTTTTCACCAATTGCCCCTTGCTGAGCAAGTGAACTTTATCCAGTGTGAGGAATTGTAAAATTCTTGAATAGTGGGTAATGATTAAGACGCTCGTTTGGTGTTTTTCTTTGAGGTAATTCACCGCTCGCGCCACTGCCTGAATCGCATCAATATCTAAGCCACTGTCAATTTCATCTAAGATAACGAGCTTCGGCTCGATCACTAGCATTTGCAATACTTCCATTTTTTTCTTCTCACCACCTGAAAAACCATGATTGAGTGAACGCTCTAAAAAGCTTTCATCAAAAGCAAGTAGTGCCATTTTTTCTCGTAAAAAGGCTTTGAATTTGAGAGGTGTTAATTTTTGTTCGTGACTTTTTTTGTACAGTAACTTGAGGTAATCATAAATCTTGACTCCTGGAATTTCCAAAATCTGCTGGAAAGACAAAAACACTCCCAGCGCTGCTCGTTGCTGGGGATCAAGGTCTAATAAATTTTGATCCGCAAAAAGTATTTCTCCAGTCACCTGATAATTAGGATTGCCCATAATGCTCTGAGCAAGAGTGCTTTTGCCTGCGCCATTTTGGCCCATTAACACATGTGTTTCGCCATCAGGGATGCGTATATCAATTTTATTCAAAATATTTTTTTTATGTAAACGCACGCTGAGATTTTTAAGTGTAAGCATATCTTAGTTTCCTTGCAATGAAGTTGTGTTGAAATTAATTTGTTTGAGAGCACAAGCTTTCTGATTATTGGGGCACTTTTCTTGGACACTATAATAGATTAATCGACCAACTCTTTTTTTGCTAAGCAAACTAGATTCCTCCATTTGCTTGAGGTGATATGAAACTGTTGGCTGACTCAAACTCATTTGTCGCACTATTTCAGTCACTGTCGTTGGACCAGACGTGCGTAAAAAAAGGAAAATATGCATGCGCGAAGGCACTGCTAAATTACTCAAACAAGACTGACAAAACAAAGCTTTTCCCATATATAGATCATAATCGATATGTGCTGAAATTTCAAGATAAAAATGGTTGATGAGTAAAACAAAATAAGCATTTGTTGCTACCTCACTTTGACATACTTGCATTCATGAACATCATCATCAATGAAGTGCATCCGAATCCTGAAAATGGGAGTGAATGGATCGAGCTGATCATTACTGATTTCTCCACCAATCAAGAGTATGAGTTGAATGGATTAAGCCTCAGCGAT
>CAITDX010000069.1 GCA_903891335.1 uncultured bacterium | reverse complement strand
CATAATGTAAAAAAAGCAAATAATAAAATGGAAAATACAAAATTATAAACGACATTTATGTATAAAAACCAAAAAACATGTGTTTAAAATATATTCTTATTTAAGCATTGTTTTTGAAATTTAATTTCTACCTTATGCAATGAAATAGCCTTAGGTAAATCGATTTTTTCCGGATGCAGGACCTCTTGGTCGTTTTTGATCAGCCACTTAAACCACGAACGCAAGGCAATCACGTGATAGCTTTGTGTCTTTTTTGATAGGGTTCTTGACATTTCGTCACAGTAACGCGCTAAGAAAATTCGATACTTGCGTAAGATTTCTCGGTCCAGTTGGCGCAGGTCTGATAAACCCTGTTCCTTAAACCACTCATTGAAACGTCGTAGGTAATGACCATAGTTGCGAATGGTCAGGCGACTTAAATTTTTCTCCACCTCAAGTGATTCAAGAAAGTCGATTAGCGCCACATCTGGATTCGTTTTGGCATTTTTTGCTGCTTGCATGTGATCTTGCTTTTAATTTACAATAAATCAGTCGTTAATACTACTATCTGGTATGTTATAAGACATTAGCAGACAGTTGACTTCTCTGCTAAAATTTGTTTATTGTTTTTTTTGTTGCTAAATCAATCTTTTTTCACCCTTTTTCCTCAGCTTACCATCTCAGCCTGACTATAAATTTCACAACAAAACGGACCTCAAGTGCTTGCCTGGGGAAGGGGAGAGCTCTCGCCTATTTCGCAACTGACAACCAATAGAGAAGCTCGTGTTCACCATTTGGCAAAACCACTTCTCGTTCAAATCGTGCACCAGCAGTTTGCAATAAATGTAGTGAAACTTGATTGCCAGCGCGACATGCAAGCAAAACCTGGCCATCATGCTGATCTAAGTCGGTGACACGATCTTTCGCAACCGACCGTGCTAGTTCTAAAAGCTTTTTACCATAACCCCGGCCACGATACTGGGGATGAATAATATAACCTAGATGTCCAAAATATTGGCGCAAGCGCGGAGTCAAAAAATGTCGGATATTGAGTCGACCCACCACCACGGGCGTCTCGGCGATGGTCGCATCAATCAACCAATACGTGGTATTAGGCACTCGGCCATTGATAACGACTTGCTGCTTGGCTTGCTGATTAAGTTTATGCAGGTAGTTTTGCCAACCACCAGCAGTTTGCAAAGCAGCAAGATCAAGTTTATTTTCAGTCATATGCCTGACAAACGGATTATCTGAATCAGTCGCTTGGATCGCTTCGACCATTGCGAGAAAACTGACACGATGCGTAGTAGTTGGTTTAGTTAAAAAAACTCCCAATGATGATGTAACTGACATGTGATTGGCATTGTAGCAAAGATTTGTCACAAAGTGGACGTTTAGCCAAGAAATTGCTAACTTCAGACGATGGATTGCTCATCTAACCCAGGAAAAAGCCGTTTTTAGGCGTTTAAACGGCTCACCAGATCAAATAGATTGATATATCAATTTAATTTATCATGAAGCGCAAACTCACCAGCGTTTTCCCCAGATCACACCAGGCTAAATGAACGAAGGCAAACAGAGAACTTAGTCAAGAAGCCAAACCAATAAATACTAACTCCAGACAGAAAAAGAGACTACAGGCGTAACAGGGGAAAATAATCAGTAAATACATGGGAGCAACACACAAATGACAAAACAAATATCAGACATACATAACCAAGCAAAAAAGCCCCTCCTGACCAAATTGATGGTTAATGTCGCAAAAGTTATATTGTGCGACATAAAGACAGATCGAGATTAGCCACCACACACCTCCCTCCCGCTAGAGCAGTAGTGCAAGTTTTCCAAAACAGATCTCGTGCATTATCT
>CAITDX010000068.1 GCA_903891335.1 uncultured bacterium | reverse complement strand
TCATCACTAATTATCCCAGTAAAAAACTTCAATTACAGACAGTTCTCCAACAAGCTGCTGATGGACAGGCTCAAGCAGTCCTTTTGGCTGCTCGACTGATCAAAGACAACGAGCCAGTCTTGATCATGAATGCTGGCGATCTCATCGAAAAATCATTTCTGACGCGTTTCATCAAAGAAAGTAAGAACAGTTATGCCCGCATCGTCGGTATGCGTGTGCATAACTATTTTCCTGGTGGTTACTTACAGATTGAAGGCGAGCGAGTGCTTAAAGTCATTGAGAAACCTGCTCCTGGATCTGAGCCTAGCGATCTAGCCAATTTATTTTTCCATTATTTCAGTCAACCACAAGATTTGTTTGCATTATTGCAAAAAGAAGATGCAGCTGATGATGCCTATGAAAAAGCCCTCAGCAAACTCATGAAAAAACAAGTGATTACTTACAGTAGCTACGATGGCTACTGGCAGAAACTCAAGCAAGCACATCACGTTTTGGACATGACTAAACTCATGCTTGAGCATATTATGACACGTTCCATTTCTCGCCAGAGCTTCGTCGACAAGAAAGCCACCATTGAGGGAAACGTCTGCATCGAGGCAGGAGCCAAAATTCTGGCTGGCGCAGTGATCAAAGGACCAGCCTATATCGGTCGCAATGTCGTCGTGGGCAATCATACCCTTATCAGAGACTCTATTATTGAAGAAGATAGCGTGATTGGCTTTGGCTCTGAAGTAGCTCGCAGCTATATCGGACCAAAGTGCATGCTACACCATAATTTCATTGGCGATAGCGTGCTTGAAGCCGAGGTCAATCCAAGTTATGGCACCTGCACTGCCAATCTGCGCTTTGATGGGCAGAAAGTTCGCTGTCGCATTCATCGAAGTGGCGGTGGTGACTTACTTCTGGATACCAACAAAGACAAGTTGGGGGCAATTATGGCCAAAGGTGTTTTCCTTGGTGTGAATTGCTCAATCCTACCAGGAATCACTCTAGGTGAGGGAGCAACTGCCTACCCTAGTTCTGTCATTAATAAAGCCGTTGGTGCTGGCGGCAGTTTCCAAAAATAAGCACTTTTTGCTACTCTAGTACCAACTTAAAACTCTTCATGGGATTGATGGTGATTTAATTCCTGTACTTGAGAGAAATTCCAAGAGAAATCGAGAATACCGCTGCTATGATCAGCAAAAGCGTATTCTCAAGTACTCCTGAAGCTGGCAATTGACCGGCGGGTGGCTGGGTGGGCGTCGGAGTCAGCGTAGGAGTTGGATTGGTTCCACCTGCACTGTTTGGCGATGGCGTAGGGGTCTTGGTCGGAGTGGGAGTTTTGGTTGGAGTTGGTGTTTTAGTAGGAGTGGGGGTTTTGGTTGGAGTCGGCGTGCTTGTTGGAGTAAGGGTGGCAGTTACCGTTGGTGTCAGCGTAGCGGTAGGCGTAGCAGTAACTGAAGGAGTCAACGTAGCTGAAGGAGTTGCTGTGGGCGTGGCAGTAAGTGTGGGAGTAGCTGTCGGACTCGGAGCAGTGCAAGCAGACATATTCGTCGTCCATGAACCACCAGCACTTGGACAACAAAATTGCTGCCCACCACATGATTCGACGCGACCGGCCCAAGCACAGAGGCTTTGGTCCATGCCGCCAGTACAATTACGCAGCACCCCATCACTACCAGGACACTGCTCCTGACAACCATTCGCTTGCTGACGCTGATCTTGACTGGAACTTGAAACAAGGAGGGCGATTACCACACCAATAATGAGAACCACCAGAGTAACACCAATGATAACCAATTTCTTGCGATTGGCCAACTCTTTGTCAGAAGGTAAGGCTGCTGGATTGGATGCGGGCATAGCAACAATAATCAGTGTACACTAGTCAAAAAAAACTGGAAATAGGATAAGAAAATCTTATAAAACAATTGGTGGAATTTGTTGAAAATCATCAACCACGTAGGTTGGCTCAAACTGCAACAAAGATTCTCTGGTATAAAATTGCTGATTATGCTCTGGATAATACAAAATTGAGTCAATTCCAGCATTTTTGGCAGCCCCTAAGTCACTCTTAGAGTCACCAATCATAATTGCCTTATCTGGATTTCCACCAATTAACTCCAACGCTTTGTGAATAATCTGATGGATTATATGCTGTGGACAAAATAAAGTTAAGATATAAGCTATTTGTGTATATAAATAATGACAACACGTAACACTGAAAATAACCAACCAAAAATAGAAACCCAAGTTAACCAGCAGGGTTTTTACTTATCAGAGGATGGTCTTTTGTCACTTAAATATCCTGTTGAAAAATTCGGGGTTCTTCCTGAGTATGTCCTAGATTTACCAGAAAAGAACCTTTTCACAAAAACTGACATGTCATTTATAGAAAACTTATTGCTAGGTAAAACTTCTCTGGAAACATATCAAGATTACTTTATCGAAATAGTATCGAGAATTTTCAGCACTGCAACAAGTGAAGTGAATATGAGCCATTTTGCTAGATTCTTTATTTTGAAGCATGACGATTTTGTTAATTTCAGATCAATCCTAAAAAAAATTGACAAAAAAATAAGTGATTTTGCTGGAATAAACTTGATGGGAAATATTTTTATGGACAGCTCAAATGCAAACCAAGCTTTTACCATAGCTTTTCATGAACTTGGACATTCTTTTCATAAACCAGATAATTTTTTCAATGATGAGCTTAGAGCATATTTTTTTCAAGAACTGTGCAAAGAAATCATGCAAGACCAAATACATAAAATGGGAAGCAATGCACAACTTATTGGAATCTCCATTTCAGAAGAGGAATCAGAGAGAAAAAAGGCTTACCTTGCAGCAAGAGCATTAACTCTCAACTTGATGATGGGCGAACAATTAAACAGAAGACTTCAAAAATATAAAAAAATCATATTCT
>CAITDX010000067.1 GCA_903891335.1 uncultured bacterium | reverse complement strand
CGAGTAGTTTTGGTTCTAGACCGATTTTACCGATATCAGCATTGGTTTCAAAAATGCGATTGAGCACCTCGTAACCCAGATCTTTGCGTACAATCTGTCTACCTTTGAAGGTGAGAGTGAGTTTGACCTTACTCCCCTTCTCCAAGAAATCTCTGACTTTGCGGTTGCGTGCTTCGAAGTCTGCTTCCCCCATAAAAGGAGTGAAACGGAGCTCTTTGGTCTCAGCAACCTTAGATTTCTTGCGGGTATCAGCGGTTTTTTTCTTGAGCTGATACTTATATTTTGAAAGTTCGATAATCTTAACTACGGGTGGATTGGCTTTCTCGGTGACAAGCACTAAGTCACTTTCCAACTCCATAGCTTTCTGGAGTGCTTCATTGGAGGACATCTCACCCAATGACTCACCGTACTCACTTAGGACATACACCACCGGGAAACGAATCTGATGATTCGCTTTCACGTAAATTTGTTCGCTTCTGTTTTTGTTGTATCTTTTTCTGATCACAAATTTGGTTTAGTTCTAAATAAGGACGAAGGGAATTATATCGCAAATAGGCAATTGTAGCAATTGTAGAATCAAGACTTTTGAACTATAATAAAACTTCTTAAAAAAACGAGCCCGTAGCTCAGTTGGTTAGAGCGCTTCGTTGACATCGAAGAGGTCAGAGATTCGAGTTCTCTCGGGCTCACAGCTGGAAAATTGGCACAAATGCCAAATTTTCAGCTGTTGAAGCTTGAGTTGAAGAAGAATTTCACTCTAGAGATTCCGTAGGCAAGTGCGATTAGCACCTGCCAAGTGCCCGAAGGGTGGAGTTCTCTTGGGCTCACAAATGAAAAATTTGACATTTGTCCCAGGTTTCAATTTGCTAAGTTCACGCTGAAAGAAATCTTATTTCAGCGGTTCCGTTTACCCGGCTGCATTTGAGCCAGAATTGCGTTCATTGTGGAGGCTGTCTTGTACACCCTTAGTGCTTTTGTAGTTAAGTCCACGTTTCTTATTGTTTTTGCCCCGCATTTGTTGAGCCCAGGAGCGAGCACTGCTGACTTTTTGTCGAAGCAGCATGATGAGCGCACGTAGTTGGTGGAAAAAATTTTGATAATAGACGCCACCCTCACTACCAGGACTTACTATATCTTGGCTCACTGCCATAGTAACTTCTTGGTTTAATTCTTTGATGTCTGCAATGAGGAATTCAAGCTCCTGACGGACCTGATTAAGTTCTGCTTTGGCTTTGCTTTCTTTGGCAGAAAAAAGTTCATAGGTGTCAACGGGATTAACACGATCATGAAGTTTCTTGCGGAAGGCTTCTTTTCTTTGGGTAAGCAGGGCTTCTTCTTGTTGTTTCTTGAGGAGGGATGCGCTTGGGAGTTGATCAGTGTTTTGGCCTGAGCTGTTTAGTAAAGCGTTGGCGAAGGGATCAAACGCATCGGGTTTTTTACTTGGATCTTGAACTGAGCTTTTTTGCTCATTTTCCAACAAAGAACTAGCAAAAGGATTGACTGCCTTTGCTGGATTAGGTTTGCTCGAGGTATTGCCAAGACCAAGTGATGTCATAGAAAACACCAATAATAAGTGCGTATTATAGGCTTTTTTCGGTCTCTAGTCAATGCGCCTTGCCTTTTTATAGCAAACTTAGGCTTGCAAGAGAAGATCTAAAGTCTTTTGTTGAAGTAAATTGGCTTTAATTTGATTGCGGTAATTTTGATTTTTTTGCAACTCTTCTCTCATCTTGAGATTGGTAATTTTAAGCATTTCTGCCTCAATTTCTTGGTCAGCTACATCAAGTTTTTCAGCCTGACTGATGGCAGCAAGGATGAAATCAAGTTGTAGGCGACTCAGTACTGAGCTGGCTAATTCTTGACTGAGCTGCTCAATGCTAATATCTCGTCTCTTGAGATAGTCTTCAGCTGACATGCCATATTGCTTGAGCTGATTGACTAAGCGTTCATATTCGCTTTGAGTTTCTTGACGCAACATGATTTCTCCAATAGCAGGAGCAGAGGCATCAACTAATGCCTTAAAAATGTGCTGGAGTTTGATTTCTTTTTCTTCACCTTCGGAAAGTGGTTGGTGAGTGTGGGTGTGGCCATCTTCATTTCCATGCTCGCCTTTTTCATGAGCTTCGGCTTCTTTTTTGATTTCAGCATTGCGTTGTTCAATAAATTCCAGAGCAGTCTTTTTGGCTTGTTTGGCTAATTTGCGATAATCACTCAGTTTCACTTCAGGCATTACGTCAAAGAGAGCTTCAAGCACCCAGTCTTCGCCTTTGTTGAGTTTGACAGGATTAAATTCAGGGGTGGTGATAGGTTTGTGACCACTTTTTTTAACTGCAGCTTCATATGCTGCTGGAAGCAGTTCTTGGAGAACTTGGTCAGCAATGCGTTCAAAGCCAACTTTGGCTTCAACGATAGCTGCGGGAGCTTTACCAACTCGAAAACCCTCTGCTTTGACACTGCGACCAAGCTTATTGAGGTTTTTGGTGTAGAGTGGCCCTACATTGCTCCAAGAGAGCGTAATTTCTACGCGAGTACTTTTAGCAATCATGGATTTACCTGTTTGAGTTTTTTCAGTTTTTTTTGCCGTTGCCGTTTCATTGGTCTTTGCAGCAGTTTTAGTTGTGGTGGTCTTGGTAGTTTTAGCCATAGGAGAGGATTATATCATTGAAAACTCAAATAATCTTCCTTCGCAGTGAAGCTCGTTTCCTACTCGCTTCAAGCACTCACGAAGATTATTTGAGTTTTCTTATTTACGATAGATTTGATCATGGGTCCCAATATCAAAGAAATAATATTCACTGTCTTCAATGTAGAGAAGTCGTAGTCCCATGGAAATAGATAGACTCCACGTGTTTTTAAGTTTGCCTTCCAGCTTGTGGATTCTTAGAGAATGATGGCGAGGATTTTGAATGAAAAGCTCGAGTTGCTTTTGGATTTTCTTAAATAATTTAGCATCGTGGAGTTTAATGATTTGAAGTTTTTTTTGAAAATTTTTACTAAAGACAAGCTGCTTCATAACTTTTCAAAAAAATCCTGCAAATTTTGTACCTTATCTGCGCTTCGGCGCTCCTTTAGAGCTTGTTGATAGGCATTTTCAGTATATTCAGATGCTTTCATAATTGGGGTTTGTATGTCTTTAACGTCATTAAGGATTAGATTCTTGATGTAGCTTGACATGTTAAGACCAAATCTACTTGCTTTAACCTTAAGATAGCGTTGTAGCTCAACAGGAAGAGTTACTCTCAATTGAATGGTTTGTGTTGACATGCCTTAATTATAGTCCAAAATTAGGCATTTTTCAAGTTTGGTGATTGGGTTACATCTTAAATTCTCACCAATTGCTCCACCAATCTAGTGGTATAGCCCCACTCGTTGTCATACCAGGCGACAACTTTGATGAGGTTGCTATCGATGACTTGAGTCAGGCCGAGATCAACGACTGCTGAGTATTCGCAGCCAATGAAATCGCTGCTAACCAGTGGTTCGTCGGTGACGGCCACGATGCCTTTGTAAGTATGACAACTGGCTTCGATAAAAGCCTGATTAACTGCTTCGACGGTGGTAGTTTTCTTGGTGACAAAAGTCAGGTCTGAGAGGGAAACGGTGGCGGTTGGCACGCGGAAAGCGACGCCATCAAATTTGCCCTTGAGTCCAGGAATAATTTCAGCAGTGGCAGTGGCAGCACCAGTGCTGGTGGGGACGATATTGCTGGCAGCGTTACGGGCGCGACGCAGATCCTTTTTGTGGGAGTTGTCATGCAGATTTTGATCATCAGTATAGGCGTGAATGGTGCTCAGTACAGCCTTTTCGATCCCAAATTTTTCCTTGATGATTTGAACAATTGGGGCGACACAATTAGTGGTGCAAGAAGCGTTGGAAAAAATTTGCTTACCAGAGTCAAATTCATTAACGCCAATGACACAGGTAGAAATTTCATGCTCTTTGTCTTTTTTAGCTGGTGCGGAAAGCAGGACTTTTTTGGCGCCACCAACGAAATGAGCCTTGGCTTTGCTCGGTTTATTGAATTGACCCGTTGATTCAAGGACGATGTCGACATCGTAGTTTTTCCAAGGAATTTTGGCAGGATCACGCTGTGCGGTGACTATAATTTTGTGATCACCAATTTTGATATAGCCTAACTCAATCTGCTCATCGCTTAATTCCTCGAGAGTGTGGGTTTGTTTGAAGGTAATTTTTTCATTGAAAGAACCATACATGGTGTCATGCTTGATGAGATGCACCCACCCAGCCAAATCCATTGAGCCAGAAGTATTGATAACTTTGAGAGAGATTTTGTGACTTAGTTTCTGATACCAAATGCGGAAGGCCAGTCGTCCAATACGACCAAAGCCATTGATGGCAAAGCTTTTCATATACTTTCAGTATGGCACAAAGAGTTAGGCGAGAACAGTCTCAGTGTCGTTGGCGACGTAGGTGCCAACGTCTTCACCCTCAATGGCTTTTTCGAGTTGACCTTCTTCAAAAAGATCAAAAACCATAATTGGCATGTTGTTTTCTTTGCACATGGCGAGAGCGGCAGTATCCATGACTTGGACTTCTTCCATTTCAATGGCAGTTTTGTAGCTCATGGTTTTGAAGCGGCGGGCGCCGGGATTGGTCATAGGATCTTTGTCATAAATGCCATCGACCTTAGTCGCCTTCATCAAGACATCGCAGTGTAATTCGAGGGCGTGCAAGGCTGCACCAGAGTCAGTAGTCACATAGGGCATGCCGGTGCCGGCGGAGAGAATCACTACTCTGCCCTTTTCCATGTGGCGAATAGCTTTACTCCGGATGAAACCTTCGGCAACAGCTGGCATTTGCAGGGCGGTTTGTAGACGCACTGGCACTCCGACCTTGTCAAGCGCGTCTTGTAGGGCAAGGCCGTTCATGACGGTGGCAAGCATGCCCATATAGTCAGCAGTAGCACGCTCAATGCCATTTTTAGATGCAGAGAGACCGCGAAAAATATTGCCGCCGCCAATCACAATCGCGACTTCAACCTCTTTGGCATAAATGGCTTTAATTTTTTCTGCCATAGACAAAACAGCTTTTGGATCGATGCCATATTCACGGTCGCCAATGAGGGATTCACCGCCGATTTTGAGCATGATTCGTTTAAACCGTTTTTGTTGTTGCATCTTGCCTTTCGAGTCTATCGTGTTAGTTTTTTAAAAACTTTTTCTTAAAGCGTAAAAATTTCCAGCGTAGGTCTTCTGCCAAAGTATATAGTTTATAGGCTGGATAGTCATGTACTAAATCGTAGGTGCCAATAAATTCAACGAGTTCACCACCGTAGCCTTTTTTGAAACGATGAAAGCCAAACCAAGGACTTTTGGGATCAGGTTCAGGACCCAGTGATCCCCACATGTCGAAGCTTGTGCAGCCTTGTGCTTGGCCAAAGCGAATCACTTCCCACATCATCAAATTGCTGGCCATTACTTCGCGATGTTCACCCGAAGAAGCACCGTAAGGATAGTAGAGTTTGCCATTGAACACAAAAACTATCCAAACAACCAATGTTTTCCCTTCATAAACAGCTTTAAATACATGCATCATTTTGCCATCTTTGAGTGTTTCGAAGAGTTGGCGGAAGTATTCAGGAGTGTGGGCGTAGAAGCCCTGACGCTTGGTGGTTTCAGCTAAAATTTGCAAATAATCTTCGAGTCCATTCGCAGTCGTATCTTCGATAATTTCCACACCTTTCTTCTTCGCAAGGTTGAGGTTGTAGCGGGTTTTGCTGCTTTGCAGAGCCAGAAGCTCATCTTCGCTTTTGGTTAAATCAAGCTCAAAAGTATAGCGAGTGAAGAGTGGTCTCCCCTCTTCAACTTGAAATTTGTGAAGAAATTTCACGCTTGGTTCATCTTCACTTTTGTTTTCGAGGGGCTTTTTGACGTTGGGCTCAAGCTTGATGCTAATGGCACGGTATTTTTCAGCCAATTGCAACAGTGCAGCCATTTGATCACCATCGGGAGTATCGCCTTTGGGAAAATAGCCGACATAGCGATCAAGGATGGGGACTTTGTGAAAGGTGATCTGTACTGCACTCTTTAGTTTGCCTTGGTCAAAAAAGCCGAGTCTCTCGACTTTGACGCCGGTTTTTTTGCGAAACTCTCCCCATTCGTAGGATTGTAATGGATGATTGACTACTTGATTATATAAGTCTTTTTCTTGGGGAAAAATTTCACGAATCAGCATAAAAAGGTAGTTTGATTATAGGCACTTCTCTAGCTTTTGCCAAGTGCGCTCTGTTTTAGTTTTTTTGACTTGTTTAGCGACGGAGAAAATCTCGGATATCGAGTTCATCGTTGAGGAGGGCATCAAGACTATCTTCGTCGATGACTAGGCGTCTGTCTTGAGGGTTTTGCTCAGCTCTTCCCGATTCTTGGAAGTGATGGGTTGTTGCCAGCAGTTCTGGCTTGATTTCACTCAGGAAGCGACTTGGCATGCTTTGGCTGCTGTAGCCATAGGTGAAGCGACTGCGAGCATAGCTGAAATAGAGTCGCTGTTTGGCGCGAGTGATGCCGACATAGCAGAGGCGGCGTTCTTCTTCGAGCTCGTTGTTTTCAAAGAGGGCTCGCGAGTGCGGGAGGAGTCCTTCTTCCATGCCTACCATAAAGACGATGGGAAATTCCAAACCTTTAGCTGAGTGTAGGCTCATCAGGGTGATGGTGTCGCGCTGATTTTCTTCAGAGGAGCTATTGGCGAGATAGCCATCTTGGATTAGGGCAACATTTTCCAAGAATGCCAAGGTGTCGTCAAAGCGACTGGCGGTGTTAAGTAACTCCTGAATGTTTTCGAGGCGTAGCGCATCTTCTGGATCTTTGGGATCATATTTCTCGATGTATTTGGTAGTTTCGAGGATGCCGTGGAGACAGGTAGTTGGTTTTTGTAATTCAGTTCGATCGATTGTTAGTAGCCAATTCTGCAGAGCACTGAGACGACGTTTGCCAGCTTTTTCTGCTCGAGTATGGCTGGGACTATCGAGAGGATTGAAACAGAGACGTAGATAGGCTAGTAAGTCCTTGATTTCGCTGCGCTCGTAAAATTTGGTGCCGCCGATGATGCGATAGGGCAATTGGCGGCGCAGAAACGCTTCTTCGAAGGCACGGGATTGGGCATTGGTGCGGTACAAAATGGCGATCTCGCTGAGTTGTTGATGGTATTTATCTTTTATTAGGGCGGCAATTTTTTCTGCCTCCAGTTCTCCACTCGCCGTTTCATAGACTTCAATCTTGTCAGTGGAAGTTTGGTCGGTCCATAGTTCGAGGACGGGATGGGAGCGGTTTTTGCTGATGACTGAAGTAGCGGCATCAAGAATAGTTTGGGTGGAGCGATAATTGCGCTCCAGGCGATATTCAGTGATCGAAGGAAAATCTTGGCTGAGGCGCTCAAGATTGCGATAGTCAGCACCGCGCCAGGCGTAAATGCTTTTGGAGAAGTCGCCGACGGCAAAGAGATTGTCTTGGGGTTTAGCGAGTAAGCGAGTGAAAAGGTACTGAACTTTATTGGTGTCCTGAAACTCATCGACGAGAATGTGTTCGAATTTTCGCTGATACTTTTCTTGTAAGTGCGGATTTTCACTCAGCAGTCGATAGGCCAAGACGAGCAAATCATCGAAATCAACCGCATTTTCTTGTTGGAGGCGCAATTGGTAGTGTTTATAGACTTTGGTAGTAAACACTTGGAGTCCATCTCGAGCCATATCCTGGAATTCACTGGGACCAATAAGCTCATTTTTGGCGCTGCTAATTTTGGCTTTAACCACTTGTGGCTTGTATTGTTGCGGGTCGAGATTGAGTTGTTTATAGATGTTTTTGATTAAGCTAAGTTGATCATCGCTGTCATAAATGGTGAAATTGCTATCACGCTGATAGGGTTTGAGATGTCCAGACAGAGCTTCGTGGCGAAGGATTTTGGCAGCCAGACTGTGAAAAGTGCCGGCAAAGGGTAGGTTTTCGCCAGTGAAATCCAGCACGCGCTGTTTCATTTCAGCAGCAGCTTTATTGGTGAAGGTCACCAACATGATGGCGCTTGATGGAACTTGTTTTTCTTTAAGTAAGTAAGCAACGCGGGTGGTGAGGACTCGAGTTTTGCCACTCCCTGCGCCAGCCAGGACGATGGCTGGACCTACATCATGCAGCACAGCCTGACGTTGTTGGGGATTGAGTTCATTGAGGAGATGGGCGATGGCTAGCACGAGGGATATGGTAGCACCATCGTTTATTTTTTTATATGAGCATCAATTGGTTCACCTCGCATATGTTTTTCGCGCAGTTCTTTAATCTTCTCAGTAGGTATATTGAGTGCTTTTAATAGTTTCACTATTTGCATCCACGAGGTTTCTTTTTGGGGATCAACTTCCTGTGGTCTTGGTTCTGAGTTGTTCATTTTTAGAGTCCTTGAATTATTAAAATGTTACTTATTAATTATTGCTTTTTGTTCTACTATAGGTTTAAGGAAATTCACAAGTATCGATTTGTGTTTGTGGTCATGCAAAAACTCATTATCGCCAATTGGAAAGCCAATAAAACCCTCAGTGAGGTGGCGCATTGGCTGAATAATTTTCCGAGTGACCAAGAGAGTCGGATGCAACTGGCGTCATTGCAGATCGTCATTGCTCCACCCTATCCTTTCTTGGGTTTGGCGCGGCAAATTATTGATGAGCGTCAGCTGCCACTCCAACTAGCAGTACAAGATTTGAGTGCTTTTGGCAGCGGCGCCTACACTGGGGAAGTAGCAGCCTTCAATGTACAAGGTTTGGGGGTGACTTATGCTATCCTCGGTCACAGTGAGCGCCGCCGCCTCCTCGCGGAGTCAGATCCACTCATCGCTGACAAGGTTGCTGAGGCACTCCGCAGTGGCATCAAGCCAGTACTCTGTCTGGATCAACCGAATTTCACATCGCAAGCCAACTATCTGACGAGCGAACAGATGCAAAAACTCATTATCGCCTATGAGCCAGTGGCGGCAATTGGCAGTGGTCAGGCAGAAGAGCCTGGTGATTTATTGGGAGTGCGACAGGAATTGCAGCGTACCTATGGTCACACGCAACTCATTTATGGTGGCAGTGTCACTGCTGATAACATTGGAGGTTTCTTGAAAGTCTGCGACGGAGTTTTGGTGGGAGGGGCTTCGCTTGATCTGCGAGACTTCATTGACATGCTCTATCAGGCTAATTCTGTCCTCGCAGTTTAAATTTCACAGCACTTACTCTTGTCTTGTTTACTCTCTTGTCCTATATTGAGATCTTGTGAAGCTCTATGATCTAGTTTTATTGCTTATAGTCGTGGTGATGAGCCTGTTTTTGCGTTTGTGGAGACTTGAATATCCGCCAGCCATGTATTTTGACGAGGTGTACCACGTGCCTGCAGCCATGTTGTTGGCTCACGGTGATGCGCGTACACCTTTTGATCCCTTTGCCACAAGCTACGACGGGGTCAATTATATGGATTGGCTGCATCCCCCGCTCGCTAAGTATGTACAAGCCTTGAGCATGCAGTGGTTCGGCTTCACTCCTTTTGGCTGGCGTTTGCCAAGTGTGGTTTTTGGTACGGCGAGTTTGATTGTTTTGTATTTTTGGCTGTTAGCACTTGGAGAACACTATTTATTTGCTCGCCAAAAAATGCCAACCCGAACTCTTTCGACAAGAATTTTTGCACTCATGGCAGTTTTTCTATTTAGTCTCGATGGGATTTTTTTGACGATGTCGCGGATTGCGATGAATGATGTAGTGCTGTTATTTTTTAGTCTTCTGAGTGTCTTGATTTTTACTCTTTATTTGATCAGGAAAAATCAATTTTGGCTGTTGCCAACGGGCTTCTGTTTAGGATTGGCCGTAGCCACTAAATGGTCGGCTGGGTGGATACTATTACTGTTACTTCTTTATGAATTAGGGCGAGCACGCTCGTGGAAGTATGTGCCATTGGTGTTCTTTTCTCTTCTTTTACTGCCCATAGTGGTCTATGTGCTGAGTTACAGTGGCGCTTTTCATCAAGGTTTGTCTCTAGCAGAATGGTTGCGTTATCAATGGCTGATTGTGCAATCACAACTTCAAAATGAAGCATGGCATGCCTATAGTAGTGACCCGCTTACTTGGCCACTAAATTGGCGGAGTGTGTGGTTGTGGACGTCGTCTGCGGAAATGAGTGCTGCTAATACTGCCAATATCTATGTGCTGGCCAATCCGCTGCTTAGTATCTATGCGCTTGTAGCGCTGGTCATGACTCTGCGGGTTTTGTTACAACAACGTCTAGCACAGTTGCCGACCCAGGGTCTTTACTTCCTACTCTTGCTCTACCTCGCGTCATTTTTGCCTTGGATTTTATTTAGTCGGAATATGTTTTTGCATCACTATCTGTTGGCTGTGCCCTTTGCCATGGCGATGGTGAGTTATTGGCTGGTGATGATTTGGCAGGCCCAAACGTTGCAGAAACGACGAGTGGCGCTCATCTTCAATCTGCTCTTCTGGGCATGCTGGCTATTTGTTTTGTTTTATCCACACTGGGTTGGTTTGCCGGTCCCGATGGAATTTGCTAATGCCGTGTATTTTTTACTCCCATCTTGGCGCTAGTGTTTTTATGAGCTTCTAAGGTAAAATTAACCCATGAAAATTGGAATTATTGGTGCTGGATTTGCTGGTTTGTCGTTGGCGCTAGAGTTGAGTAAAGATTCGACAGCAGAGATAGAAGTCATTGAAGCCAATGCAGGTGCTGGCGGTTTGGCTTTGGGCTTTGGTTTGCCTCACTGGGAGTGGATGTTGGAAGAGCACTACCATCACGCGTTTGATACCGACATCGCGCTCAAGAAATTTGTAGCTGACCTTGGTCTGAGTAAAGAACTGATCTACAAGCGAGCCAAAAGCTCCACCTGGTATAAAGGCGCTTTGTATCAGGTCGATT
>CAITDX010000066.1 GCA_903891335.1 uncultured bacterium | reverse complement strand
TACGTGCGGAAGAGGCTGGTGCAGATAGCATTACGCTTCATTTTGAACTGAAGACGCAAAGAATTCAAGACCACACTCACACTAGAGAAAGCCATCGCCATACCTGCAAAAGCAGGGTTGAGCAACCAACCAAAAAGCGGATAAAACACGCCAGCTGCAAGTGGAATACCAAGGGTGTTGTACGCAAAAGCCCAGAATAAATTTTGTCTGACCGTCTGCATGACTGATCGAGAAATTTTGATCGCACTAGCAACTTTGCGTAAATCACCCTTCAGAAGTGTTATGGCAGCAGTTGACATTGCTACCTGAGTACCTGTACTCATGGCAATGCCCACATCTGCGGCAGCTAGAGCTGGAGCGTCATTCACTCCATCCCCAACCATTGCTACCACATGACCTGACTGTTGTAATTGACGAATTTTTTCGAGCTTAGCGGCGGGTTGGACTTGAGCTATCACTTCATCAATTCCCAGAATTTGTGCGAAATGTGTAGCAGTTTCCTGTCGATCTCCACTTAACATCACCAGATGAAGACCCAAATTTTTGAGCATAGTAACTGCTGATTCACTGGTATCCTTGAGTTGATCAGCCACACTAATGACGCCTAAAACTGCTTTCTCATCAGCAATACATAAGAGCGATTCACCGCTGTGAAATGTCGATAGATCGATATCAAAGCCCTGATATCGCTTAGTTGCTGCTTCAAAACTCAAAAGATAATGCGTTTTTTTGGCAATTACTCCTCGCACTCCTTGACCAGCTAGGTTCTTAAATTGGGTAACTTTGGCCAAAGCTACATTGGCTTGTGCTGCAGCTTGATTGATCGCCTGAGCAATAGGGTGTTCTGAATGTGCTTCTAAGCTTGCTGCTAGCGATAGTAACTCTGTTTCTGATTTCTTACTCAAACTCAAAATACGCTTCAAAGTTGGCTTACCAGTAGTAAGTGTGCCGGTTTTATCAAATACAACTGCTGTCACTGCGTGCAGTTTCTCCAAACTCTCTGCATTTTTGACCAAAATCCCTTTAAGCGCAGCCTGACCAACTCCCACAATCATGGCCGTCGGCGTTGCTAATCCCAAAGCACAAGGACACGCAATTACTAAGACTGAAATTAATGCAGTCAAACCAAATGCCAATTGATTACTTTGAGCAAGTAAAGTACTTGGAGCAAGCATCCAAAACACTAAGGCTGCTATGGCGATGAGCAAGACCACTGGTACAAAAATCGCCGAGATCTGATCAGCCAAACGCTCGATAGGCGCCTTGGAATTTTGGGCTTTTTTGACTAAATCAATGACCTGAGCAAGGACTGTCTGCTCACCGACTTGCTTAACTTGAATAAGTAATGCTCCATCAGTATTGAGCGTACCGGCAATCACACCATCTCCACTCTTTTTACTCACGGGCAATGACTCACCGGTAATCATCGCCTCATCAATCATTGCCTCACCCTCAATAATGACTCCGTCAACGGGAATAGCTCCGCCTGGCTTAACCTGAACTACGTCTCCAACAAGTAATTGCTCAATTTCCATTTCAACAAATTCCTTGCCTTTTTTAACCAGAGCTGTTTTGGCTTGTAATTTCATCAATGAAACAAGCGCAGCGCTTGTCTTGCGCTTAGATCGTGCCTCTAGATATTTACCAAGCTTCACAAAAGCAATGACAATAATTGTCACATCAAAATATGACACCGCTGGTAAGCCAAATCTAGTCATGCTCTCTGAAAAGAAAAATATGAGCGTCGAATAAAGATATGCTACGCTCGTTCCAAGGCCAACTAAGGTATCCATGTTGGCTTTACCCAAGCGCACAAATGACCATAGGGCTTGTAAAAAATGGCGACCAAATACAAAGAGCGTAAGTGTGGCTAGGATGAATTGTAAAAACATCCACACCATTTCTGGTAATGGCAATGCTGGAATCAGACTAACTTGAGACGCTAAAGTTTCCCACAACATACCTAAGAAAACCACCACTGCCAAAGGGAGAAGGAAGTCAAGTTCAGTCTTGTCACGCTCAAGCTCTTGCTCATCAGTCATTGCGAGGTGATCATGCATACTATCGCTGGCATGGCTACTACCATCACCATGAGCTTGGTGAGATGCATGCTCATCGACCAAACTATAACCAAGAGGTTTAAGTCGTTGATTGAGTTGTTCGGTGTCAACCACTGTATTATCGAAACTCACCACCGCCTCTTCACTGGCATAGAAACCCTGTGCTTGCTGCACTCCTGGAACTTTGCTCAAAGTGCGACCAATAATATTGGCACAGCTTGAACAGTGCATGCCTTTGACTTTGAAGGTTTGAGTATTAGATGCCATACCATGCCTTTCTCCAAGCTTCAAGTTGGACTACGTTTTCACTCAAACCTCGCTTGACTTCATCAGCTACGTTTAAAACTTCATTACGAGTGCTTTTGGTTGAGACTTCCTTTGCTGCATCAATCGCTTCTTGATGATGATCAATGAGCGCATTCAGTAGTCGCAAATCAAATTTTTCATCAGCACTACCTAAATTTACTTGATTGAAACGAGTAATTTGCTTCTCATCCTGATACCAATCAGCCTTATATGCATACAGTTGTTCAATCCCCGCTTTATCAGCTGCAATCACTGCCGTTGCTAAATCCTTGATTTCTGTTCTAGTAGAGTGTTGTTGCGCTTGCTCTAGGAGAAAGATGGCAGCTAGATGGTGAGCGATCATATTGTCGACATAGCGCAAGTCAAGCCATTTATCAGCTGGACCAAGATCATGGGGATTTTTCATTTGCTCGGCTTGCATGCTGTATTCTGGAGTCAAGTAATACCCAAACCCTGCGCCAAACAAAAAAATAATAAGTGCAAGAGAAAATTGTAAACTTTTTGACATGGTTTCCTTACTTGCCTTTGGCAAATACTTTCATAATTTCATCGACAGCCTGTTTACTACGACCCTGCTTAACGTGATCAACTACACAACAAGAAAGATGGTGTTCCAAAAGCAACTCATCAGCTTTTTCAATGGCACTTCTAACTGCCTTGCTTTGTACTAAAACGTCAATGCAGTAGGCATCAGCCTCAACCATTTTGATTACTTTTTCAAGATGACCACGAGCAATCTTGAGTCGATGAAGAGTACGAGATTTTTGATCAGTAGGTTTGAACATACTGATCTCAGTATATCCCCCAATGGGGGATATGTAAAGAGTGAAAAATTATTTCTTTGCCTTCTCAAGATACGAGTGAAGAGGTAGCAATAATATTCCAATGAGTCTATTGTTATCCAAAGCAGTTTTAAGTCTATCAACTGGAAGGTTTGTTAGATAAGTATGAACAGCTT
>CAITDX010000065.1 GCA_903891335.1 uncultured bacterium | reverse complement strand
ATTGGCTTCAAAGGCAATTCGTGAGTAAAAAAAGAAAATGGGGTTGATGGCGACAAGCAGTGCTAAAAAAAGCGAAGCAATCTTGCTCATTCGCACTACTTTGTGAGCAAAATAAAAAGACACGAGAATAAGCAGGCTGCCTGCTAGGGCCGAAGGCAAGCGCACGATAAGATCACTAAGCGGCAAAAAAGTAAACAAACCAGCTAAAAGATAAGGATAGCCAGGTAATTTATAATCTCCAAATGACTTAAGTGTAAGTGGCCAAGACACTTGCCATTCATCTTTGCCGGTTTCTTTGATCAAGTAGGCATTGTAAGCCAAAGCAGCTTCATCACGATTAAGTACTACTGGTATAGATTCTAGCTGATAGATGCGCAAAATCAGACCAACAATAAAAATAAAAAACAGATAGAGATAATGCTTATTTTTGTAAAGAGTTAACATAAAATACCCATTCTTTATCCGCAGTTTGATCAATTAATTGCCACTGTGTTGCTGAAAAATTATTCTGATAGAACTGCTCACTACTGATCACCAAAATTTTCTGAGACTCTTCTAAAGTAATTTGACTTGGTAAATCAATAAATTTAATATTTTGAAACTCTAAGAATTCACCTTGATCTTTGGGTGCTTGACTATCAAAACTTTGGACTAAGGACGGATCAATATGCCTATAGAAAAAATAATACATGCTGGGTCGACCATTTTCTCGCGTGACATAAATCTGATCAAAATTGGCTTGCACCTCGCCCAATTTATCAATCATTTCTTCATAACCAAATTGCCATTCGTGGCGGTAGGTGCTTGGATAGTGATAAAGCAAATCTGTAAAAAATTTGGAAGCGAGTGATAAATACAGTACTAGAACTAAGGTAAAAAGCCATCGTTTTTGTAATAAAGCATGAGTTAATTGGTACAATTGCCAAGCACCAAACACCAATATGAGCATAAAGACAGGCCAGGCAGCTAAAGTGCGAAGCGCGTGAGGAGTGGCGGTAGTGAAAGAAGCTGGTAGGATTGTTGCTATAAGAGCAAGTACTAAAAACACAACCAACCGTTTTTCTTTCTTGAATAAGAACACTAAACCAATGAGTAACAGCATACTGTCAAGAGCATAGAAGTTGCCAAATGTTTGAATACTGTGACGAGGATTATGATCGCCATGGACAAATAAATAGTCAAAATCAAAATGGCTGAAAAAGTTTTTAGATATTTCTAAGCCAAAGAGTACGAAGCGGTGATACACTATTCTCGACCACAAGCTGTAATCATGCTTCGCGCGGAGAGCATTACTTGTTTCAATAATACTGAGGTCATTGAAAATACTGGTTTCTGCAATTCGCTGTTGGCCACTTTGTAAGAACATACTTTGACCAACTGGTGCCCAAAGTATTCCGGCTGCAAGCACAAGTGCAATGAGTTTGCCGTAGTGCCTGCGTACGAAATTCCAGGTTTTGGGTGTACGAAAAGCATCGATACAATAAAAAACCACTCCCAAGATGCCAATGAGTGGTGCACTCAAACGAGTGGCGTGATACGTGTAGGTTGCCAAAACAAAACAAAGCAAGCTGAATGCAAAAAATTTTATTTTATTTTTTTCCCAAAATAACAAGCCAAAAATACTTCCCCATAAAACAAATGCGCTAGCCAAGGTGCTCTCCCAAGCAGAACGAGAAAAATACAATAGCCACGGCGAAAGTGCGCCCACCAATAATCCTAGGTTAAAAATCAAGCTTAGTTGCTTTGGTTCTTTGATTTCTAAAAATAAAATGGCGATTTTTTTGGCCAAAAACGCCACTCCCAAAACCATCATCAAAGAAGCCAAAATCGTTGGCAGCCGCACCGCTAGCAGATTTGAACCAAGAACCTTAATAAAGGGGACAATTGTATAAAAATACAGACTAGGTTTGTAATCTCCAAAAGAAACAAAGGCCGTCAGTGGTAAAAAATTACCATGATGATCTCGTGCAGTTTGACTGATGCTATATGCATCATAGCCTAGGGCAACTTCCTCCCAGTACGGACTAATTGGATGTAGATTTGAACCAAAAAAACGGGTGATCAGAAGCAATAAAATAATAAGTATCTGCATTTTTTAATTATTTACCAGCTACTGCGCAAAGCTTTGACCTCTGCAATAATTTTCTTCCCGCCAAAAATCGCTATCCCTGAAACATAAACAAGTGCGCTGAGCACCATACCAGCGAAAAAATGCTTGAAGCTCAAGCTCCACCATGCCAGACCAGCATATGCAACACTCGCCATGATTAGACTTGCAAGTAATTGCACCCAAGTATTTTTCCACAACTCGAGAGCAATATATTTTTTGGCCAATAGAACTGAGAAAATCGACGTAAATGAAATAAGGAATGAAGCAATCGCCACTCCCTCAAAAGCAAATCGCCATACTAGGAGCGGAGTTAGCACCCAGGTCAAAACAGTCCACATCACCATTAATTTCAGGGTTTGATTGATTTTGCCAATGGCATTCAAACTATTAATGAGCGGTGTTGAAATAGCTGACCAACCTATGCTTAGGGCAAATAAGACAAAGCTTAATAAGGCTGGCTGCCATTTTTGATACTGTGGAATTAATTCAGTGAGTGGGTAAATAAAAACAGACATACCGATCAAAATTGGAAAAATCAATAGCGCAATGAAATAAATTGACTTCTCAATGGCTTTTTTAAGCAAATCCGGATGATCTTGAAGACGAGCAAAAGTAGGAAAGGTAATCGCCATCACGTTTTGAACTGTCAAATTATATGGATACATCGACCAATTCTTCGCCCATTGCATATAACCAAAATCACGCAGTGGTAAATACGCACCCAAAAAGAGAAAATACAGTTGATCTTTGATTCGTGCTAGCAAATCATTGAGTTGAAATTTCAAACCAAAACCAAGCAGTGATTTAAGAGAACTAAGCTTAATTGCTATACGTGGACGCCATGGTTGAATCAGTTGAATCGCAATCACTCCAATAATCGAACGGGCAATAATCGCGTAAAAGTACGCCCCCACTCCCCACCCCTTCCATGCCAAAATAATCAAGAGCGCATGAAACAGTAATTGCTCAAAAATCTGTGGCAAAATTAGTTTATTAAAATCCAAGCGTCTTTCTAAAATTATTGAAGGGATAGTTTTAAATGTTGCAAGTGGAAAAGAAATTGCTAGAGCCAGCAAAACTTTGACACCACTTTCACCAATCTTAGCACTCACGATCGGTAATTGACTGGTTAAAACGGCAATGCCAAAAATGATCCAAGCAAGCATGAATTGCACACTAAAGGCAGTACTAAGATCATCTTTAGTTGGTTCAGTTTTCTTTTGAATCAGTGCAGCTGCCAGACCAATATCTGAGAAAAATACCAATAGAGCAATGATCTGCGTCACAATTCCAAAAATACCGAAGTCTTCTGGACTTAGAAAAGCACTCAAAACAAAAGCAGATGCCAAGCCGATACCTTGTAAAAATACCGTCCGCACAAAAAATGACACCACACCTCTAACTGATTTACGCTTAATTTGATTAACTTCCTGATCTTGCATGAATAGTGAGCTTCATTCTAGTCGACTTTTTTCGCTTTGAAAATAAGCGCAGTCTCACCTATACTTTAGTGGTACGGGATAAAATATGCCTCAAGACATTGTTCTTACTCTGGAATACAAAAAAATGCATTGGTTTTGGCGAGCGCTCTTATGGTTACTTTTGATCTTCTTTATCAGTATTGCAGTGCTTTTTTTCTACCTTAATTTCAAGGTCAACCAGCTTACTAAAGATTTTGCTACTGGTGCAAATCTTGAAAAAGCCATTGTTTTACAACAAGCAAATAATTTTATCAAAGATGTGCAAATGCACTATCAAGATTCCAACACTCCCAAGAAATATACCTTTCTTATACTCGGCACTGATCAACTCAGTGGCAGAGCTAACGAAGGAGCATTAAGCGACACCATGATCATCGCTCAACTCAATTTACTCGATGGTAAACTCAAACTCCTTTCACTTCCCAGAGATCTTTATCACCAAACCTATCAAACTCGAATTAATGCGCTCTACTTCTATGGACAAGAAAAGTCTCCAGAAAATCCTGCTGCTTTTCCAAAACAAGCAATTAGCGAAATGACTGGTCTTACTATCGACCACATCCTGGTTATCGATATTGAAAATTTGGAGAAACTAATTAAATTGGTTGAACCTTTGGAAATTGATGTTCCCACGGCCTTCACTGATGAGAAGTTTCCCCGACCAGGTGTTGACGTTAGTCAAGAACGCGATCCCAAAATACTCTATGAGACAATTCATTTCGCAGTCGGTAAACAAGAAATGGATGCCGCCACTGCCATGAAATACATGCGCAGTCGTCACAGCGGCGACGATCAGGGTACCGATGAAGCGCGTGCCATGCGCCAACAATTGGTTTTACAGGCACTTGCCAATAAACTCAGCCAACAAAGAAGCCCACAAATTCTTGGCGAACTCTATCGATTTTATTTAGATCAATTTGCTTCACAAATAACTCCACAGGAGTTGGCAATAATCACAGCAGCCTATCTTCGCTACCTTGAAACAGCTACTACTTTGATTCCCGTTTTTACTAAACATCAGCTGAATATTTATCCAGAGGATCCAAACGGTGTCATCGTCAATCCGCCTCTCTGGCAAACCAAAGGACAATGGATTTATCAAATCAGAGATGAACAACAGTTCAAAGAGTATGTCAAAGCTATTTTCAACTAAAAATCTTATTCGCCTTCTCTGGCTGCTAGTGATAGTATTAGCCATAACTGCAGGCTATTTCCAAGCAGCACTTGAAACAGAGCGAAGAGAATCAGAATATTTACGCATGCAATTAGACCAAGAAAGTAAAAATATATGAGTAAACACAACACCCTCTTAGTTACTGGTGGAGCAGGCTTCATTGGCTCCAATTTCATTCGCTATTATCTGAAGAATCACCCTGATCATCAAATTATTAATCTTGATTTACTCACTTATGCTGGCAATTTAAGCACAGTCGCTGAGGTTGCCAATCTCCCTAATTATCGATTTGTTCATGGTGATATTCGGGATGCCCAACTCGTTGACCAACTTATGACTGAAGTTGAAAAAGTCGTGCATTTCGCCGCTGAAACTCATGTCGATCGCTCTATTATGGAGCCAGCATTATTTTTGGAAACCAATATCATTGGCACTCAAGTACTGCTTGATGCTGCTCTACGTCACGATATCAAACAATTTCATCACATCTCAACTGATGAAGTCTTTGGCGCCCTTTCTTTGGACACTGATGAAAAATTTGATGAGCACACACCCTACAATCCTCATAGCCCCTACTCTGCATCTAAAGCAGCCTCAGATCATCTAGTGCGAGCCTATGGAGATACCTATGGTTTACCTTATACACTGAGTAATTGTTCAAACAACTATGGTGAATATCATTTCCCGGAAAAAATGATTCCCCTTGCCATTACTAATCTGATGGATGAACAAAAAGTCCCTGTCTATGGTGATGGCCTCTATGTCCGAGATTGGCTCTATGTTCAAGATCATGCCCAGGGCATCGACCTTATTTTGCAGCATGGTCAAATTGGTGAAACGTATTTATTTGGAGGCTTATATAAGGATATCAATAATCTTGAGCTCATCAAAATGATCCTCAAAATTATGAATAAAGACGAAAGTTACATTGAACACGTACTTGATCGACCCGGACATGACCGTCGCTATAGTGTTGACTTTAGTGAAACGAGTCGTAAACTGGGGTGGCAACCGAGCTTAGAACTCGAAGAAGGCTTGCGGAAAACCATAGCTTGGTATCAAACCCACCAAGATTGGTGGCGCCCCTTGAAAGAAAAAAACCAAAGTTACTTCACCAAGCAATATAAAAATAGAAAGTAATCATTCATGAAAATTCTCGGCACTGGTCTCAATGGCTTGGTAGGATCAAAATTAGTAAGCGATTTTTCCAATACTTATACATTCGAAAATCTTGACCTACGAAACCCCATCCAGCCAGTTGATATCACTAATGAAAAACAAGTGATGTCCGTTTTGAGTCAGAATGACGCTCCTTTTCTGGTTCATATGGCAGCCTACACTGATGTAACAGGAGCCTGGCAACAAACAGATGACCAAAGTGGCCCCTGCTATAAAATCAACGTTGAGGGCACGCGCAATATCGTCAAAGCTTGCGAAGAAACAGGCAAGCACTTAATTCATATTTCTACTGCCTATGTTTTCGATGGCGAAAAACAAGAACAATATAGTGAAACTGACACACCGAATCCAATTGAGTGGTATGGTAAAACCAAGGCGCTGGCAGAAGAAATTGTCCAAGCGAGTAATGGTAATTGGACAATTCTTAGAATTGATCAGCCGTTTCGCAATGATTCTTTCCCAAAAATTGACACGCTTCATCGTCTGATTGAGGGTATGAAAATAGGTAAACTCTACCCACAATTCACTGATCATTATTTCGGCCCCACGTACATCAATGACTTTGTCAAAATTATTGACTTTGTCATTCGTACCAATCTCACTGGACTTTATCACGCTTCTTCAGGAGAAACCTGGACTGATTATGCCTTCGCGCAACTTATTAATCAGACGCTTAATTTAAATTTTGCTGTACAAGAAGGTTCTTTGGCCAACTATCTGCAAACCAGCAGTCGCCCCTATCAAAAAAATACGAGCTTAAACATCGATAAGCTCAAAGGTAGTCTTGATTTTACACTTCTTTCAATTGAGGAAGCAGTGAAAGAGACGATTAGATAATGTCAAGCGCTGAAAGTAAACCATTTCCAGAATTGCACCCAGATTTGGATTATTTTCTCTTTGCCTTATTTAAAACGAGTATTGTGCAATTTGATATGGACATCGATCAGGCTTTAGCGCATATTAGCTCTTTTTTATTTACGCAAGAACGCAAAAAAGAGGCTCAAAAAGTTGCCGATTTCTTGAAAAAAGAGCTTAAATCTGATATACTATAGGACATATGACAGCAGAATTTACTGTAGAAACATTTCCAAATTGGACCCCAGGCTTGAACTTTTTCGTGTGGCAAATGTTTAGATCGGCGATGCTGGATCAGAACATGTCTATAGAGGAAGCCCTGGAAGCAATAAAAAAAGAAGCTGACAACGAAAGCTCAGAGGCAAAAAAACGCTCTGCTGATAGAATTGCCACTCACCTTCGACAAACTCTAGCTCCCTAAGAAGAGTTTTTTCTTTTCCATTCCTCAATCTCTGCGTGATTACCTGAGCGCAGGATTTCTGGCACTTCCCAACCTCGATACGTAGCTGGCTTGGTGTATTGTGGTGGAGCAAGATACCCTTCCTGACTATGAGACTCATTTTGATTACTTAATTCATTGCCCAAAACTCCAGGAATTAAGCGAGTCACCGCATCAGTGATAACTGTGGCGGCTGCTTCACCTCCAGTTAAAACATAATCACCAATTCGAACCTCTCCATCGATTAAGTGTTCTGCCACTCGTTCGTCCACCCCTTCATAATGTCCACAAATTAATACCAAATGATTGAGTTGACTTAAATCAACTGCGGTAGCTTGATCAAATAAGACCCCCTTGGCTGAAGTCAGCAAAATTTTTTGAGAAGGAGTGCCGCGAATGACACCAAGTGCCTGTAGAGCTTTGTCAATTGGCTCCACCATCATCACCATTCCTGGGCCACCTCCATAGGGTCTTTGGTCGGTGGTTTGATGTTTATCACTCGCATAGTCACGGATGTTAACAACGTGAAATTCAACTAACTTTTTGTGCACCGCCCTTTTGAGAATCGACGTTTGTAGTGGATTGACAAAATAATCTGGAAAGAGAGTGAGAATGCTAATTCGCATGTAGTTTTTCTGAGTAAGTATGAGTATTATACTAGACATATGAAAGTAACGGTTATTGGTACTGGTTTTGTAGGAGTCGTGTCAGCAGCAGTCTATGCTTCCTTTGGTCACGAAGTGATGGGACTTGATATTGATGAACATAAAATCAAACTACTTGAGCAAGGCGAGGTACCTTTTTATGAATCAGGTTTAAAAGAATTACTGCTCGAGCAACAAGCCACTGGCAAACTCCATTTCACCACTTCCTATGAAAAGGCTATTGGTCAGGCAGAAATTATCATCATTGCCGTCGGTACTCCCTCAGCTGCAGACGAAACCGCTGATCTTCGCTACGTACTCGCTAGCGCCAAGTCTTTAGCACCACACCTAACTGAAGATGCTATTGTGGTAATTAAATCGACTGTCCCACCCGGAACTTTGGAAAAAGTCATCGCCACCATTCAAGCCCAAACCAATGTCACTTTCCACGGTGCTTCTATGCCAGAGTTTTTACGCGAGGGCTCGGCTGTCCATGATACTCTCCATCCAGATCGCATCGTAATTGGCGCCGATAATGAATTTGTATTTACCAAACTCACTGAACTTCACAGCGCACTGCAGGCTCCTATCGTGCGTTGCAAAGTTGCTTCTGCTCAAATGGCTAAATACACTGCCAATGCATATTTAGCCACCCGCATTACTTTCATCAATGAAATTGCCAATCTCTGTGAGAAAAATGGCGCTGACATCAATGAGGTTATTGAGGCAATTGGCTATGATCAACGCATCGGCAAACACTACTGGTATCCTGGTCTTGGCTATGGTGGCTCTTGTTTCCCCAAAGATGTAAAAGAATTGGCTGCCTATTCACGTAGCGTTGGTGAAGATGGCAATCTGCTTAATCGCATCAACGAAATCAATAAAGAAAGAATTTTTCGCTTACTCACTAAATTTGGTCAGGAAATTGGTGGCTTTGAGCACAAGACCGTCGCTCTTCTCGGTTTATCCTTCAAACCAAATACTGATGACATGCGCGAAGCTCCTTCGACTAAAATTATTCCCTATCTCAGTAGTCAGGGCGCACAAGTTCTAAGCTATGATCCTATGGCCACATACCAAAACCAAGAACATGACGCCCATGAGCAAAAAAACACCATTCAAGAAGCCTGTAGCGAAGCAGATGTTATCATGGCAGTAGTTGAGTGGCCAGAAATTACTGGCTTTGACTTTACTCAAGTTAAAGCTAATAAAAAACAATTTTTTATCGACGCTCGCAATCAGTTTGATCGACAAATTATAGAAGCAGCTGGGTATACCTATTTGGCAATTGGTAAGCGTTAATACAATAAAGAAACATACAGCATGAAAAAAATTTTGATTACTGGCGGCACTGGTTTCGCAGCTTCTCATCTAGTCGAAGCGCTAATCGAGCACGGGGAGACTGAGATTCACCTCACTGCCTACAAAGACCGGGGTAGTTATGTCAAAAATCTCATCAAATCAGATCATATTCATGAGCTCAACCTCACTGATTTCCAGGCCACTCAAGAACTTCTCGAGCAGATAAAGCCAGATCAAATTTACCATCTTGCCTCAATTGCTACTGTGGGCAATAGTTTTGAAAAAGCTCAGTTTGTTATGGAAATGAATCTCAATTTACAATTGAGTCTCTTGGAAGCTATGGCACAAATAGTGCCGAATGCCAGGTTGCTTCACGTCAGCACCGCACTCATCTACCAAGCCAGTACTGACAAAATCAATGAGTCATCTGCATTTGGCCCCGACAATCCTTATGCGCTCTCTAAATTGACGCAAGACTTACTCTGTGAGAATTATAGTAAAAACTATCAGCTCGACATTGTTCGAGTTAGACCATTTAACCACATTGGTGAACGACAAACCCTTGGTTTTGTCGTGGCCGACTGGGCTTGCGGAATTGCCAAAATTGAAAAAGGCCTAGAAAAAGAACTTTCCGTTGGTAACCTTGAAAGCATTCGTGATTTTTCTGATGTCAAAGATATCGTCCAAGGATATATTTTATTGATGAATCAAGGAAAATCTGGAGAAGTCTATAACTTGGGATCTGGCAAAGGAATCAAAATTAAAGAAATTCTTGACCAACTCATCAAGCAAGCCAACTGCCCAATTCCAGTCGTTAGCGATCAAAGTAAAATTCGTCCAGTTGACCTTCCGTATCTTGTTTGCGACAATGAAAAAATCAAGCAATTGGGTTGGCAACAACATCACCAATTAGCAGAAACATTAGGCAGAGTTTTAGAATATTGGAGAGAATCTCTATGAAAAAAGCATTTATCACCGGCATCACTGGTCAAGACGGCTCATATTTAGCTGAATTACTTTTGGAAAAAGGCTATAAGGTCTATGGTTTGACTCGAAGAACCAGTACTCAAAATTTTGAGCGCATCCGTGAAATCATTCATAATCCCAATCTCGAACTGATTTCTGGTGATTTAGTTGACCAACACTCACTCACTTTTGCATTACAAGATATTCAACCAGATGAGATCTATAATCTGGCTGCTCAATCATTTGTCAAAACTTCCTGGGAACAACCAGTACTAACTGGTGAATTTACAGCCATGGGTGTCACTCGCGTCTTAGAAGCCATGCGCCTCGCCTGCCCCAAAGCTAAATTTTACCAAGCCAGCTCTAGTGAAATGTTTGGTAAAGTTCGTGAAGTACCACAAAGCGAATTGACTCCCTTTTACCCTCGTTCTCCCTATGGCGTTGCCAAGGTCTACGGACATTGGATTACCGTCAATTACCGCGAGTCCTACGACATGTTTGCAGTCTCAGGAATTTTATTCAATCACGAATCCCCACGTCGAGGTCTTGAGTTTGTGACTCGCAAAATCAGTAATGCCGTAGCTCGCATTAAACTTGGTAAGCAAAAATTCATCGAACTGGGCAATCTTGAAGCCAAGCGCGATTGGGGTTATGCCAAAGATTATGTCGAGGCAATGTGGCTGATGCTTCAGCAAGATCAGGCTGATGACTACGTAGTTGCCACTGGCGAAACCCACAGCGTCCGAGAATTCTTAGAGATTGCCTGTCGAGCCGCTGGTCTTGGTGACTATCAACAATACTACAAACACAACAAAAAATATGATCGACCAGCAGAAGTTGACTTACTTATCGGCAACCCAGAAAAGGCCAAGCAAGAACTGAAGTGGCAGCCTTCGGTAACATTTGAACAGTTAGTTTCATTGATGGTTGAGAAAGACCTCGAGTTTGAAGCCAAATCCGATACCTAAACTCTCATGCAGCAGGCCACCGTCATCATTCCTACATATAATGAAAAAGGCAATATCAGTGCAACGATAGAAGCCTTGGCTAGCGTTTTCAAAGCCATCAAAAATTGGCGCATGAACATCTTAGTAGTTGATGATAATTCTCCAGATGGCACAGCGACTGTGGTGCGACAATTACAAAAAAAGTACGCCTTTCTCAAATTATTGGTTAATCCTAAAAAATCTGGCCTCGGTGGGGCTTACCTAAGTGGTATGCAACAAGCATTCATGGTCGATAAAGCCGATCTTGTCTTTGAATTTGATGCCGATCTCTCTCATGATCCAGAGAAAATTCCAGAGTTTTTAAAAAAAATTGATGAAGGCAATGACTTTGTGCTTGGTTCTCGATATATCAAAGGTGGCTCAATTCCACAAAATTGGGGGCTGCATCGTAAATTTTTAAGTGTTGGCGGTAATTTATTTATTAATTTGCTCATGCTGGATTTTTCAATTAGAGATTGGACAACTGGCTATCGAGCAATTAAGAAAAAGGTCTACCAAACAGTTCATCAAGAGTTACATACAGAAAGGTTTTCTGGCTATACTTTCCAAATTGGTTTTTTACACAAAGCACTTCGTGCTGGCTTCAAAATTAGCGAAGTTCCCTTTGAATTTAAAGACCGGGTTGTCGGTAAAAGCAAAATTGGCCCAGAATATATTAAAAACACTATGCTTTATCTGCTCAAAGTTAGACTCAAAGAATTACTAGCACTGCGCATTGTGCGTTTTGCCATGGTTGGAGCCTTTGGAGCTTTAGTGCAACTCATCGCCTTACAACTGTGGAGAATGATTTTTACCACCGAAAAAACTTTCGTCATTGCTAATTTTCTCTCGATTGAAACTGCAATTATTTCCAACTTCATTTGGAGTAATTTGTTTACCTTCAAAGATCGTAAACTCACCGCTAAACAGGTTCCTCTCAGTTTTCTCACTTTCAATCTTTCATCAGCCGGCTCAATTCTCATCCAAAGCGTGATTGCGTATATTACCGCTCACACTGTTGGACTGGTGCCACTCTTTACCGTACCAGTACTTAACTATATTGTTGACACTGGTGTGGTTTCGGCAATTATCGGTATTTTGATTGGAATGTTTTGGAACTTCTTTGCCTACAATACCTTTATTTGGAAGAAGAAACAAACCAAATAATTATTTAGTCATGACCGCGCTACTCACTAAACTTAAATCCTTGCCGCTGATTTTTTTCTTAATTGTGGCGATAGCAGCTTTTTTGCGATTCTATAATCTCAAAGATTCTCTCATGTTTCAGGGAGATCAGGGCAGGGATGCACTAGTAGTTTCGCAAATTTTTCAAGAATTAGACCCTGTTTTCATCGGTCCTGTCACCAGTATTGGCAATATGTATCTTGGGCCTTTTTATTACTACTTCATGTTACCGTTTTTATTTTTATCATACCCAAGTCCAATGGGTCCTGTTTATGCCGTGGCTGGACTGGGTCTTGTCACTGTTGTTTTGTTTTTCTTTATCGCTCGGCGACTTTTTGACCAAAAAACAGCACTAATTGGCACTTTTTTCTTTGGACTTTCCGCCGGTGCAGTCAATTTGAGTCGATTTAGTTGGAATCCCAACATTGCTCCATTTTTTTCGCTACTCATGTTCTATTGGACTTATTTGGCTTGGAAAAAAAACAGCAAATACTGGATCTATGTAGCCATTTGCTTTGCCCTTTTAATTCAATTACACTACGTCACCCTCCTGGCTTTTTCCGGACCAGCCATCATCTTGCTATTACAGATCAAAGACTATTTTCAGGCTGCTAAAAATAAAACTGATCAAAAAATTAAACAACTCGGCCTGCACGTCTTATTTGCCAGCGTTATTTTTCTTATTTCACTTACCCCACTGGTTTTATTTGATTTCAAACACGGTTTCGTTAACGCCACTTCCTTCACTTCAATTTTGACAGAAAAAGAAAGTTTTGATCTGGAAAGAAAAACGGGGGGTAACACCTGGCAAGCCATACATAAATTTCTAACTCTTGATCTTAAAGATCGAGCCTCACAGATCATCTTCGAACCATCATTTGGCGTTCATCCGCTCAATCATCCTTTGCTTTTTGTGTTACTCATTACTGTCATCATCTACCTGGTAAAAACCAAAGCTAAATTGAGTGAGGCTGAAATTGTTCTTGCTGCCTATCTAATTCCCGCCATTATTGGCATTTCCGTCTATCAGCATCAAGTCTACGAACATTACATTGCCTACCTATTTCCAATGGTTTACTTGCTCTATGGCTTGTTTTTCAGTCGTTTGAAACCTAAATTCTTGAGTTTTATTCTGTTCATTGGTTTTGGGACCTTCTTTATTACCAACAACCTCAATCGTTATTGGTTGAAAAGTCATACCTTCACTATTGATAATATGCTGCAAACTGCGCAAGCCATTCATAATCGAGTCAGTCAAAATGAGAAATATAACATCGTTTTATTGTCAGAATCTAAAGATCTCTATGGCATGAATTACCGATATTTTCTCAACACCCTCGATAACAAACCAGTGAAAATAGAAGATCATCATCAGGCTCAGAAGCTTTTCATCATCAATGAAGAACACAGCAGCTTTGATCCAGTGAGTTCAGAAATTTATGAGATCAAAGTTTTTCCAAGTAAAACCATTGTCGACCGATTTACTATAGAAAATGGTCCAGAAATTATTGTTTTACAAAGCTATAATTAAACTATGCAACCGTATCTATCAGTAGTTTTACCTTCCTATAATGAAAGCAAAAATATTGCTCGAGGTGTTTTGGACGAGGTATATGCTTTCCTGCAAGATTATGAGCGCAGCTGGGAATTAATCTTATCCGATGACGGTTCAACCGATGGAACTATTGAGCAACTCAAAGCTTTTGCCAAAAAAGATGGGCGAATTAAGGTTGTAAGCAATCCCCACCGAGGTAAGGGCCCGACTGTCAAAGCTGGCATGCTTCAAGCACAGGGCACTTGGCATTTGTTTAGTGATTTTGATCAATCCACACCACTTCGTGAAGTCCGTAAATTACTAAAATTCACTGCTTCTCACCAAGTTATTATTGGTTCTCGAGAAATTGTTGGTGCTAAACGAGAAAAAGAGCCTTTTTATCGTCATTTGATGGGTCGCGGCTTCAATTTCATCGTCCAGCTACTTACTATTCCTGGCATTCAAGATAGTCAATGTGGTTTCAAGCTTTTTTCAAGTCAAGCTACGCAAGCTCTTTTCAAACACCTCTTTATCTATTCTGGTGAAAATGAACGACAAGATGCCTTCACGGGAGCCTTCGATGTGGAGTTGCTTTATTTAGCTAAAAAATATGGTTATAGCATCAAAGAAGTCCCTATTTTGTGGAAGCATTT
>CAITDX010000064.1 GCA_903891335.1 uncultured bacterium | reverse complement strand
TTATCCTTGGCGTTGTTTGTGCTTGGGGTTACTACAAATAACATACAATTTCCCCTTGCGTTTCACAAACTTGCAGTTGATGCACATTTTCTTTAATGATGCTTTAACTTTCATAATAACAATAGCCCTGCAATATACCTCATTAAAGCATTTTTTTAAAGAGGTAATTCCTTATGTTTATACTTTTTCTTTACTACTGCGATAGGTTACTTTACATTTACCCAAATCGTATTTGGATACGTAGCCTTTGACGAAGTCTCCTGGCATCACTCGAATGCGATAGAGACGCATCTTACCAGCCAAAGTACCTAATAAAATCCGATCAACCATCTGGGGCACACCTGCATCAGTGACTCGCACTCGAAACATGGTGTTAGGCAAACAGTCGATCACTTCACCAACAATTTCAAAACGATCAGACTGACTGTCAGCGCTGCGCAAAGTAAAATCAACTTGGCGCTTAACTTTTGAACTGCGTTTGTGGTCTTGTACTTTTCCCATAAAAAACAGCGAAGGAAGATAATAGACTTCCTTCGATCAAGGAGTCTATTATACCAGAATTACGCAAAAAGTACAGAGAGCAGTGACTACAAACAACTATTCGTTGTCTTTAGCAGTAATGCTTTCAATTTTTTCCACAATTTGCTCAAATACCTCTTCAACAGTCTTTTCACCGTCAACCACAGCGAGGTGCTTGCGCTCAGCGTAGTAATCCAAAACTTTGGAGGTTTTTTCATGGAATAAGTCAATGCGCTTGCGGATTGCTTGCAAGGTTTCATCCTCACGGTCACTCACTCGGCCAGAAATTCTCCACAATGCCTCTTTGTCTGATACATCAATCAAAATAGTGATTTCCTTACCCTTGGTGAATTGAGAAAAAGCCTCAGCCTGGGGAACAGTGCGAGGAAAACCATCAAGAATGAAACCATTTTTATATTCTGGTTTACTTAAGTACTCCATGACGATCTCAACAGTCTTGTCATCTGGCACTAAATAGCCTGCGTTAAGCGTCTCTTTCAAAAAACGACCTAAGGGAGTTTTTTCCTTAGCCATTTCACGAAACACATGTCCAGAAGACAGATAGGGAATTTGGTATTTTTCGGAGAGCAAGTTGCCTTGAGTTGACTTGCCAGCACCTTGAATGCCCACTAATACTAATTGCATACACTCACCTTTCTGCTATGAGTATTTTTCATAATTAAGACTGAGCAGCTGCGAATCGAGTTGTTTGGCAGTTTCCAAGATCACTGACACCACAATCAAAACGCTCGTTCCTCCTACTGCCAAGGAAGAAATGCCCGTAATTAATTGTGCTAAAGAAGGCAAAACCGCCAACGAAGCCAAAAACAAGGCTCCAGCGAAGGTAATGCGGTTGACTACGAATTCTAAAAATTTCTTAGTGGCATTGCCAGGACGAATACCAGGCATAAAGGCACCACTTTTCTTGAGTTCATCAGCAATATCTTGAGCGTTGAAAAAAATCATCGCTGAGAAATAACTAAAGGCAAATACCAACACGAAATAACTCACGAGGTACACTGGTGACGTGGTCGCAAAATACACCGTCATTTTTTCACCAATACTCACTAAAGTTGGATTACTGGCAAGCAACAGCATTCGTCCGATAAAATCTGGCAACATCATCAGTGACACCGCAAAAATAATTGGCATTACTCCAGCTACATTGACTTTAATTGGTAGATGGGTCTGTTGGCCACCAAATTGACGACCACCACGAATACGCTTGGCATATTGAATCTGGATCTTGCGCACTGCCTCATTCATGAAAACGACAGTCCACACTACACCCAGTAGCAAAGCCGCAACTACCAACAAAGTCATCAGGGGAATCGTATCAAGTAGTGCGACAACGCTCCCTATACCGCTCGGAATTTGACTAATAATACCAGCCAATAAAATCATAGAAATACCATTACCAAGACCACGCTCATTAATTGATTCGCCCAACCACATCATTAGCACTGCTCCCGCCACTAAAGTCATCACTACAATCACAATATTTGACAAGCCAACCTCAAGCAATAAGCCCTGAGAGTTAAGCAAAGCGAGCACGGAAATTGACTGCAAGACTGCGATGGGAACTGACCCAATTCGCATATATTGATTGAGCTTAGCTCGACTCGCTTCCCCCTCCTTTTGCATTTCTTTGATCTTAGGAAAGACCATGCCGAGCAGCTGCATGATAATCGAAGCAGTGATATAGGGACTAATACCCACGGCCACAATTGAAAAGTTGGCTAGAGTGCCACCAGCAAACAGATTCAGGAAGTTCAAAAATTGATTTGAAGCAAAAATATAGCGCAACTGGTCAAGATCGACCACTGGCACCGGAATATGTGCCAAAACACGAGTGAGAGCAAAAATTCCTAGGGTAAATAACAGCTTACTTTTAAGCTTGGGATTGGCGAAAATCGCTTGGATTTTTTTTGTAAATTTTTCTAGCACTGCTTAAACGCGATCTATAAGAAGCTAAATTTTAAGCAAAAACAAGATAAAAAGCAAGCTTAATCTACAATCTGTCCACCAAGAGCTTCGATCTGCTTGGCAGCTGCTGCAGACACCGCAATACCTTTTAGGTTGACTTTCTTACTGAGTTTACCTTTACTGATAACCTTAGCCTTTTTGAAACGCTTATCGATAATCTTGTGCAACTTGAGAGACTCTAAACTAATATCAGTTAGCTCAATTTTGTTGAGATCATCAAAAGTCAATTCAGCAGTAGTCAACAAACTCTTGAAACGACCTTTACCACGCCACATTGGGATTCTCTTGGATAATGGCAAGGCACCACCCTCAAACCAAAGAGGCACCTTGGAGCCAGTGCGAGAACGTTGACCCTTCTGACCTCTGGAAGAAGTGTGACCGCCTTTGCCTGAGCCGTAACCACGACCCAAGCGCTTGCTGGCTTTTTCGGTAATTTTCTTGATTGTATGCAAAATCGACATGGCGTAAATCCTTATTTCTTAGCAACCTTAGCAACTGGTTTCTTAGCAGCTGACTTTTTGGCAACTGCAGGAGCAGCGCTAGCCTCAGCTGGTTTCTCTTTGACCGCTGCTTTTTTCTGAAGTTCTTCCATTTTCTTACGCTCTTCTTCTTCAATATCGGCAATTGAACGCAAGGCAATGCCTTTGATTTCAACAATCTTGGCAATTTGTTTCAAAGCGGCAAATGTAGCATAGACTGAAGAAGCTTGGTTGTCGCTACCCATGATCTTGCCAGTAATATCTCTGACACCGGCAGCCTCAACCACGGCACGAACTGGACCACCAGCAATCACACCAGTTCCTTTGCTGGAAGGCTTCAACATGATGCGACCAGCACCTTCTTTGACTGTGACGGCAAAAGGAATGGTTGTGCCATCAAGTGGCACACTAATCATTTTTTTCTTAGCTTTTTTAATACCTTTTTTGATAGCAGCAAGCACATCACTGGCTTTGCCCAAACCCACACCAACTTTGCCTTTTTTATCACCTACAACCATCAACACAGAAAAACCGGCTTTGTTACCACCCTTGGTTTTCTTGGAAACACGAGAAATTTGAATGACTTTTTCCTCAAATTCCTTAACTTCTGGTTTGTCAAAATTATCTCTTGCCATAGTTTATAGTTTAATGCCACCTTCACGCAAAGTCTCGGCTACAGCCTTAATTCTGCCATGATATTTATAATATGAGCGATCAAAAACAAGTTCTTCAATTTTTGCTTTTTGTAAAGCAACGAGTAAGTTTTTGGCGACGACAATGCTACGCTCAGTTTTAGTTCCCTTAATTTTATTGGTTTTACCAATGTCGCTGGCACCAAATAAGGTTTTACCAGTAGTATCAACCACTTGCAAACTAATGTGCTCATTGGAGCGGAACACCACTAAGCGATGGCGACTCGCAACCTTGGCGACTTTGCCACGAATGCGCAGTTGTCTTTTGAGTCTTTGTCGATTAAGTACTTTTATGTCTGACATGGATTCCCTTTATTTAGCCGCAGCCTTACCTGGTTTCTTCTTCACGACTTCGTCGCTGTAGCGAATACCTTTGCCCAAATATGGCTCAGGTGGACGAAGTCCACGGATATCAGCTGCAACCTGACCAACTAATTGTTTATCAATACCTTCGATATGAATAGTGTCATTACCTTCAACCTTGAAAGTTACTCCTGCCACTGGCTGCACATCAACCATATGAGAGAAACCCAAGGTCATAGAAAGTCCAGCACCCTTGGCAGTCACTCTATAACCAGTTCCAATCAATTTGAGTGATTTTTTATAACCATTAGCCACACCCTCAATGTTGTTGGCAATGAGACTACGCAACAAGCCATGGTTGGCGCGAGTTTGTTTTTCGTTATTTTTGCGTTGCAAATTGACAGTGCCATCAGCTACTACCACTTCAATGTTGGGCATCATCGCTAATTTCAGCTCACCCTTGGTGCCTCTGACAACAATCTGACCATCAGCCACTGTCACGGTAACTTGATTAGGAATGGTGATGATTTTTTTACCAATTTTTGACATACGTTTTTCTCAAATTCTGATTACCAAATCTGGCAAAGAATTTCTCCTCCCAAATTTTGTTTACGTGCGCTCTTGCCATCCATCAAACCTTTGTTGGTAGATAAAATGGTGAGACCATAGCCATTCAAGGTGCGAGGGATTTCAGTAGCACTCTTGTAAATGCGACGGCCTGGCTTAGACACCCGTTTGACTCCACTAATTGCGGGAGATTTACCGATGTAGCGCAAGGTCACTTTTAATTCTTTGAATTGACCATCGACCACTTCAAAAGCACTAATGTAGTTGCCTTCTTGAAGAATACGCAACAAGGCTTCCTTGAGCTTCGAATGAGGCAAGGTCAAGCTTTGATGACCTGCTGCCAGGGCATTCTTAATTCTGATGATCATGTCTGCAATAGGATCGGTCATAATGTTATTTGCTGGTTTTCACCACACCAGGTAATTCACCTTTGGCTGCTAATTCTCTAAAAGTAAGACGGCTCAAACCAAAAAAGCGCATGTAACCTCTTGGGCGGCCAGTAATTTTACAACGATTTACTCCGCGAGTCGAGACTTTATTAACTTTTTTCACTCCGGACTTAAGCAAAGCTTCGCGCTTGGCTAAAACCCGTTTGGACTGAGCGATTTTTGATTTCTTGGCCATAAAGTTCGTGTTTTAATTTTTCTTTGTAATAGTCTGTCAGGCTCATCGCTTGAGCGACTAAGCACAAATAAAAATTAAATCACTCCTTTCTGATTTTCTTCTTTCGCAAAAGGCATGCCGAGTAATTCTAATAAACGGAATGACTCTTTGTCATTTTTATTACTAGTCACAATATTGACTTGGAGTGGGCGAATACGATCAATCTGATCAAATTCAATTTCTGGGAAAGAAATTTGCTCTTCAATTCCCAAACTGTAATTACCCTGACCATCGAAGGCGGTGCGATTAACACCACGAAAGTCTTTGACCCGAGGCAAAACAATTGAAATCAGACGATCTAAAAACTCCCACATAAGCTCGCCACGAAGAGTCACCATGACACCCATCGGATCGCCAGCGCGCAATTTGAAGTTAGAAACTGCCTTGCGAGCTTTGGTTACTTGAGGATGTTGACCGGTGATCGCCTCAAATTGCTTGACAATTGAAGGCATCACTTTTTCACGAGCACGAGGTTCTTGAGGATCACTGACACCAATGTTGAGTACGATTTTTTCAATCTTACTAACCTGGAAGTGATTCTTATAACCAAACTCGGCCATAATGGTTTTTTGCACTTCATTCTGGTATTTTTGCTTCAAACGGTTCATATTATTTCTTCTTTTCTGTAATGACCTGACCAGTTTTCTTAAAGATTCTTTCTTTTTGACCCTTAGCGGACACCTTGTAGGCAATCCGATCGGGCTGATCTTTGTCATTCAAAATCGCTACTTTAGCAACGTCGAGAGGACGTTCTTTTCTGACTTTTTCACCCTTGCGATCCATGAGTGGTTTAATGTGCTTGAAATAAAGATTGACATCCTTAACCAGCACTTTATTCTCACTGGGGTACACTGCGACTACTTCGCTTTTTTTACCCTTATCTTTGCCAGCAGTGACGATGACTTTATCACCAATTTTTAATTTCATAGTACCTCCGGAGCCAAACTGGCAACTTTGTTGTAACCCTGATCTTTGACTTCGCGAGCAATTGGACCAAAGACACGAGTGCCTACTGGTTCTTTGTTGCCTCGAGCTTGAACAATCACTGCAGCATTCTCATCAAAGCGAATGTATTCACCACTACTGCGGCGATATTCTTTGGCAGTGCGCACAATGACGGCTCTAACCTTCTCACCTTTTTTGACGGTACCATTTGGATCGGCATCAATCACTGAAGCGACGACCATGTCGCCAACCGCACCAAATTTGCGAGCAGAGCCACCATAAACCTGGATCACTCTGATCTTTTTGGCACCGCTGTTATCGGCGACAGCTAATACGCTGCGAAGTTGTATCATAGTTTAGTTTTCAACCTTCTTAACTACCTTGAAGTGTTTGGTCTTGCTCAAAGGACGAGTTTCTTCGATCTCTACCAAATCACCCAAAACTACCTGTTGCTCAGTCGTACTCAAGTCGCAAGTAAAGTTCTTACTGCGTTTGACCAATTTCTGGTATAAAGGATGCGCCCACTTGCGCTCAACCTTAACCACCGCAGTGTCTTTGGTCTTAAGAGAAATGACTTTGCCTTGTAATTTTTTCATATAATTAGTTGTTACTGGTTTTGACTGTCAGTGCAGTTTTAATGCGAGCGATATCGTCACTCAAATTCTTTAAGCGAGCGACACTGCTCAATTTACCTACTTTTTTTTGTAAGCGCATGGTAGCCAAATCACGGTTGAAGGTTTGCAAATCTTTTTGCAATTCTGCCACCGATTTTTGTGCTAGGGCTTTAATATCGTTTCTTTTCATTTATTTTTTCTTGATAAATTCAGTTTTAACTGATAATTTAGCAGCAGCCTTGTGCATAGCATCTTTGGCCAAAGCTTCACTGACACCACCAATTTCAAAAAGTACAAAACCTGGCTTAACTGGCGCAACGTATTGCTCGATATTGCCCTTGCCGCCGCCCATTTTGACACCCAAAGCTTTCTGAGTAAGAGGCTTGCTGGGGAAGATCTTAATCCAGTATTTACCTTCTCTTTTAGTAGCATAGGTGATTTTTTACGAGCAGCTTCAATTTGGCGAGCAGAGATCTCACCAAGATCGAGCGAACGTAAACCGTATTCACCAAAAGCGAGTTCTGTGCCACGAGTAGCCACTCCTCGATTCTTGCCTCTAAAAGTCTTGCGGTATTTTACTTTTTTAGGTTGTAACATGACTAAATAATTTCACCTTTATAAATCCATAC
>CAITDX010000063.1 GCA_903891335.1 uncultured bacterium | reverse complement strand
ATTCCACGGAATCAGCATACGATTCATAAAGCCCATAGAAGAGCTGTTGAGGAAAAACATCGCCATCCTTCCTGCTATCGATCATGAATTCTTAAGGTGCTCACTGACTCACTACTGAGTCTAATAAGCAGTCTACAAAAATCAGCAGGTGAAGAAAAGCTGTGATCAAAAAAACAGTTGTGCTATACTGGAGATTATTCTTCTCCCATTGTTGCCAACCACTCCTTGACCTTTTTACCGTATTTTTCTTGTTCTACCACAAACTTGAGGTGTGCACGGAAATAGTTTTCTGGATCACCAGTAGTCATCCATTCACCTTGAGTGCGCTCGACGAGAACACGACCAGTTTTGGCAATTGCAGTGATAGCATCGACTGTCCACAACTCGCCATCTTTACCAGAGTTACTCGCCACCAAGTGCTCGAAAACTGCTGGAGTTAGAAGATAACGACCATATGAAGCTAAGTTGGAAGGAGCTGTGCCTAGGTCTGGCTTCTCAATAATGTTGTCAAGTAAATTGTCACTACCAGCGCGGAATGAAATAATGCCATATTTATCGACTACACCTGGATCGACCTCTTGCGACATAATCACTCCATCCACTGTCGGATCGGCCTCATAGGCAGCAACCATCGTCTTGGCATCACCTGGCTGACCAAAAACGATATCATCACTATAGATGACTAAAAACGCCTGCTCGCCCTCTACAAATGCCTTAGCTGAAACTACAGGCGAACCATTGCCATAGGGCAAACTTGGGTCTTGAGTAATAACAGTAATCTTTGGGTAATCAAGCACATGCTGGACTGGCTCGTAACGATCTTCTTTGCCTTGCGCAGCGAGCTGCTTGCGAATGCGGTTGACATTGTTATTGAAATAATCCTCGTAAATTGGCTTGCCTTCAGGAGTAGCAACAATAATGATTTCCTCAATCCCCGCCTCCACACACTCTTCAATCACAAACTGCATGATGGGACGATTTCCCATGGGCAACATCGCCTTGGGAACAGTCTTGGTAATTGGCAAATAGCGACTGGCAAAACCAGCATCGGTAATAATTGCCTTACGAACGAGCTTTCCTTCCATGCGACCTTTCTCTTTTTCTTTGTTTCTGTTACTTATTTAACTTAATGGAGCATGTCCACACATAGGCGACACGCATCCAACATCTAAAAGTATACCATGATCGTCTTCGTCACCAACAATGATTCGTCCACTTGACCACAACTCATCAAAAGCGCTATGCTGGAAGCTAATGCAAACGCGTCGCACTAATCCCCTAGCAATTCTTGGCTTATTTGTGGTGGTTTTGATCATGTCCATCTCCTTGTTGGCAGTGATGTTTCTGAAAAAACCAGCCTCAGAAATGAGTTTCGACACGCGCAAAGCCGCCATGGTCGATAGTGGCCTTGCAGAACTTAACACCTATCCATTCAACGAAAGCACCCTTAAAGTCGATGAGGAGCAAAAAATTGACCTACAAATCAATACTAAAGATAAAAGCCTCAAGTCAATTGAGTTAGTTTTTGAAGTCATTGCTGATGAGGGCTTATTCGACAAAACTAAAATCAAATTCACCGGCACTCTTCCCCCAACTCTAGAGGTTAATAAAGAAGAAATCATCGATAGTATCTGTGAAAAAGACTGCTACACTGTCACCCTACTCCTGAGCGCCAAAGATGAAGCTGTTCCTTTTACCTCTCAGGACCAGATGAAAACCATTTCTCAACTCAGCTTCACTCCAAAAAAAGAAGGTAGTGTCAAGCTAAAAATTAGCCAAGATAGCACCGCTATTGACGCCACCACTGATGAAGACATCCTCCAAAAACCCACCGTCCTTGATTTCCAATACTACGTCACTGAAAATGGCATTGATCGGGCCCAGTGTGAATTCACCTATAGTGCTTGGGGTGAATGTAAAAATGGCTGGCAAACGCGCACCTACAGTGTCGAGCCAGATCGCTGCTACTGGTATGAAGAGGAAACCCTTGGTGAGTTGAGTCGCCAATGCACTGACACTAGTGTCATCAAAGCGGATGGTGACTATTTCTATCTCTCGTCCAATGATCGCTGTCTCAATCAACCCAGCGACGGCTCCTCACTTTATGTGGTTTGGAACAAAGAAAAATACTCCAACGTCGACTGGATCGACGTCAGCAGCAGTCCGAGCTTTGGCGACTTCTATCACAAGAAAGTTGATGGCAATATCAGCCAAACCAATGGCAACTGGCTCATGGTCAGTGTCAAAGGCTTTACCCATGCTACTGGCAACAAAGGCCCTCTCAGTATCGAGCCCAACACCGAATATTTCTTCCGCTTACACACGACTAATAATAGTGGCAAACACATTGCCTCAGTTCGTTACTACATCACCTACTGCTCAGGTGATCAGAGTAACTACAAAAACTGCAACGACTCCTGTGGCGAAGGTAGCGACCAGAGTAAGGCCTGCGCTCCCGGACTCACCTGCTATGAAGGTCAGTGCCGTAATCAAAGTAATCCCACCAACAGCGCTTGCTTGGCCACTCCAGGCATTCAAACCAACGATCGCAGTTGCAACCAATACTGCGCCAACAATAATGACTGCGCCAGTGGTCTCAGTTGTTACTGGAATCGCTGTCGCGCTACCAGCAACCTAGATAACACAAGTTGTCAGGTCAAAACTATCGCAAGCACCAGCAAAGGCAGCACTAGCACCACCACCAGTAGCGTCACCAAAGGTGGCACCATCGCTACTTACACGAATGCTAGTGGCACCACTGTTCTTCTGCCCAGTGAAGCCTATGACCTCACTACCTATGCTTGCAACCAAGGCTGCAATACCAATCGTGACTGTGATGCTGGATTGCGCTGCTACAACGGCAAATGTCGTCAAGTTGAGGATCCACAAGATGTGAGTTGTGCTGCAGGTTCAAGCAGCACCCAAAGCAGTAGTGGTTCCGCACAGGTAGCTACTCCAACTGCGACCACCCGACCTTCAGCAGCTACTCCTGATACTGACGATCAAAACGCGGTCAGTCCATGGCAAAACTTCATCACCACAATGATGAGTAATTTCTCCTGGCAGTGGCTGGCAATTGCCGGGGCAGTACTTCTGATAGCAATGGGATTGATCATCAGCTCGATTTTGCGAGCCAAAAAAGATCCTTGGGCCATGCCTAGTAGCACTATGATTAAGCCGATGGGTCAAACTCCTGAACAAAAAGCGAGACAGGAAGGTGAAATTCCTATCCCACAGGATAAGCCATTGAAACTTTAATCAGACTCCAATTGCAAAAATCAGTGGTCAAAGATAAAATCTGCCCCATATGCTACAAGCCATTCGCAACTACTTCAGAGAGGTGCAAACCCAACTTCAGCAAACGAGTTGGCCAAGTCAACAGACGACTCGCTCCATGACCCTACTGGTAATTGCCGTCGCTGCTTTTTTGACGCTCTATCTGGGTGGAATCGATTTTCTCCTACAAAAAATCATGGAGTTTCTGATATAATATCCTCCTTCCAAAGAGAGCACAAAGAAAACACACAATAAAAAAGGATGTATGACCGACCAAATTACGCCAGCAACCACTAAAGACGAGCAATCAGCCAACCTGATCAACATTTCTGATGTCGATAACCCCAAGGCTCGCTGGTATGTCGTCCACGTTTATTCTGGTCATGAGCGCAAGATTGCTGAAGCCCTCCGCCAACGCACTCAAACCCTTCACTTGACTGACAAGATCATCCAGGTGTTGATTCCCACTCAGGACAAAATCCAAATTCGCCGCGGCCAACGCAAAACCGTCAGTGAAAAGATTTTTCCTGGTTACATGCTGGTAAAACTCGAGATGACTGATGATGCGTGGTTGGCGATTCGCACTACTGATGGTGTCACTGGCTTCGTCGGCATGAGTTCCAAGCCCACACCTCTACCAAAGAGCGAGGTGGAGGCAATTCTCAAATACGCCGAACAAGATGGTGAAGCTTCTTACAAAGCTGATTTCACCGAGGGCGAAGCCGTCAAAGTCGTCGATGGTCCTTTCAATGACTTCTTGGGCAGCGTTGACAAGATTGACGAAGAAAAAGGCAAAGTTACCGTCCTCCTCAACATCTTTGGTCGCGAAACTCCTGTTGAACTTGATTTCTTGCAAGTTAAGAAGGTGTAGATTGTTACACTCCACCCCAATGCAACCAAAAATTAGTTGCTATCTCGCAGCACCAAGCCTTTTTCGATATATTGCTTCATGAGAGCCTGATACGGCACTCCAAGTGCATTGGCCTTTTCTTTAAGACGATTAAGCAAATATTCAGGTAAACGAATCGAAATTGGCCGACTAGTTGGTTTAAGATTAGGAAAAGTAACTACCTGGAAGTCGCCTGCATCAAAGTGTTCAGTTAGGTCTAGGTTATACCAAAAATCATGTTCAGCTTGCTCGGTTTTGAATTTAGGAATTCTTAAGGGCTTTTTCATAACGGTCCACCTCCTTCTGGTGCATATATCTAGCAGAAATGACTCTGATTTTATCCTGACGCATGGTAAAAACGACATAGAGCCAACGGCTCTGTCGATTGCAAGCAAGCAGGATATATCTCGACTCAGCTTGGTTATGTTTGTAGTCAACTGCCAGCAATTTTCTTTCACTCAGGAACGCTTCTTCAATCTCACTGATCTCCAAACCATGGCTACGATTTTTTGCACTATTGCCATCATCCCAGTCAAATTGCGTTGGTTGCTGCCAAACCTTCATGTATATACCATACGCTACAACTGATTAATTGTCAAATAAATATAATGCGAAACAAGTGATGTATTGGGCAACCTCCCACCATTTTTTCCTCTTGAACTCTCTCTCTCTGCTTACGCTAGGCTTTTCTTGAAAGGAAAGCAATATAAATGAAACAGGACCTGGTAGCGGAGGCACACATGGAAATCGAAGCTATGATGGCTTTACTCAAGAGCAACATGATAAAGATGTGACTGGGAATAATGCATTGATAGAAGAACTTCAAAAACACCTCAATGAAAATAGTAGT
>CAITDX010000062.1 GCA_903891335.1 uncultured bacterium | reverse complement strand
TTTCAATAATCATTTCTAAATTTTTTAAATCATTGAGATTGCTAGTGAGTGGCACGATCATGACAAAGCGTTTATCAATTGCACTTAAATGATTGATGATAATTGCTGGACGATATTTTTTAATTTCTTTTCCAGAAGCAGGATGAAATTTGACCAGATAAATTTCACCGATTGCAAACTGACTCATATTTTGCCTTGATCTAAGTCATTTAAGTAATTCCACATTTCATCCATATCTTTTTGCTCTTCTCGCAGCAGGTCTTTAGTGGTGATTTTATAACTAGTTTTTATTTCCTTACTTAAAAAATTAATGACTGCTTTGGTCAAAATTTTGTTTCTTTCTATATTTGGAAATAAGCGATCAATCATTTCAACAATTGCTCCAGGCATCGTGACCTGAATGCGCTTGTCGTTGTTGAGTCTCCCATAGTTAATCGCAATCGAACTATCACGCAAAATCAGTAAATCTTTTTTTTGGGTGGCTAAATCTTGTTTTAGGTAAGCAAGGTTGCTATTGTTTTTCATACACACGATTATACACATTAATTGCAAGAATACTAGGCTGCTATTTTTTTCTCATGGTATAGTGTATCCATGCTGACGTGTAGGCTTGAGAGTAATTATCAAGCTTCATTGCGCCATGTAATGGTCTTTGATCATTTGGAAAATATCAAGCTGTACAAAAAATCGCTCTAGAATTTTCGCTTGCTTTCAATAGTTGGCATTCGTAAAGTAGCGGGACTGAGATTCGAACTCAGGACCTTGGGTTTATGAATCCCACGCTCTAACCAGCTGAGCTATCCCGCCATGTATGGTTGTGACTGTTTCTATGGTGAGTCAGTCTCAACGAGAGGTTATTTTATCATGAGTTGGCTTGGATTTTCTAGTTGTTTGTGATATACTGGAGTTCTTCTTAACAAGATGACACGCGGGATAGTGTACGGTGCACGTGGGGCTCATAATCCTACAGGCTAGGTTCGACTCCTAGTCCCGCAACAGTAAATAGAGCCATTTGAGGCTCTATTTTTTTATTGATTATGAAAAAAAAGCTACTTTTCATCACATTAGCATTGATTGTTTTTGGACTTGTTGGCTTGGGAGTGCTATTTTCAATAGTTAAAGAAGCTCCTCTCATCAAGCAATTATTGAGTAAAAGTAGCGATTCAAAAGCAGTAACTGTAGCGCAATTAGGTGAGCACGCATCAGAAGAAGACTGTCTCGTTGCGTATAAAAACGAGGTTTTTGATATCACTTGGTTTATTTCACAACATGCGGGTGGACTGCAAATCGTATCTCTCTGCGGTCAACAGGCTGATCAATTTAGTTCGCAACACCCCGGTGGTTCTTTTGAAGGACCAAAAATTCAGGGGATTTTGAAAATGAGTAAGGTGGGAACTCTTAAGACAGAGTAGGAGTTTATTTTTTTCATCAATAATGAAAAAACTTCTTTATCTCAAATATCTTGTATGTTTTTCGATTTGTTAGCTAGTTAAAGAGAAAAGCATGGCTCTGAGTTTATGGGTTGTATAATATACAATCCATGATTTATTTTGATCACCATTCGAGACTTAATGCGAAGCCACTCAATGATTTGCAGCGCTATTTCAAGATGGAGGGAGTTGAAGAAAGTAGGTTTGTTCTTGATGGTGACACTCAACCGAACAGACAATTAGGTAAAGACGAAGTTTATAGAACTTTAGAAATCACTCGAAAGTTTGCAGAGTTAAGTTCTCAACTGTTGGATAAGTTGGCTGTATTTGCCACCGATACAAGTATTTTTTTGCTTGAGCATACAATTCGTATGCTTGATCCTGATGGTTCAAGTTTGGCTCCGTTGCCTTGGGAGGCTTTTTGGTTAAAAAGGAATAGCGAAGTAGAAAATGGTCAAATAAATTTGGCTCAAATTGACCAACAGCAAGCCATATTAGATTGGTTAGTTGACAGCATTTTTCCTTTAGAAGCTATTGATGAGGCAGACAGTTTGCGGCCAAGTGATCAAGGTAATTTGGGCTTTAGAGATATTTGGTTGCCCCACTTCCTTGAAGTTGCTCGAGAGCAAAAATATGCTCCTGCTAGAGCATTTTTAGAAGCAAGTGTTGATGGGACTCTCACTGGTTTAATTACTGCATTACCAGCACAGCATCAGACAGAGGCCGGTATTGTCAAGTTGGTTGGCATGATGACTACCGCCTCGCTTGGAACACGTACCAGT
>CAITDX010000061.1 GCA_903891335.1 uncultured bacterium | reverse complement strand
GCTGCTACTTTATCACCAGCTCCTGGAGTAGCTAGAGCTACAAATCCCTTCATAGCCACTTCTAAAAGATCTGGCGAAATATTTTCTCCACCAGCTGCTGCCGAACCAATGGCTTCAGCAAAGCGCTGCAATAAATCTATCAATGCCTTGCGGTCCCTGCCTTCCCTATGCTCTTCTAAAATTCTTTGTGCCAAAGCTTTGGCCATAATTTCCATTGAATCTGTAAAAGCTTGGCTTGCAGCTTCTGTTTCTGTTGATTCTGTTGATGAGGGTGATGATCCCCCAGTGCTTTTTCCTTCAAAAAAATCTGCAACGTTTTTAGGAAGTTTTCCATTATTATCTTCATTCATTATGTGTATTCTTTCTATTAAATACTTAATCAGTATACAATAAACAACTATGCAATCCCATATCCCCTGGCAATCATGGAGCAGTGCTCAAAGAAGTCTTTTACCTTGGCCAACTTGGGACTACTGTCCTCTGCCTAATCCTAGTTTGATGAAACCAACTAAATCAGCTCGTGACAGATCAAGCTACCGCCTACCTAAACCACTTGGCTATTGGTGTTCTTGGTACGCCTTTGGCGAAGATATTAGTGCTGATAAAATCCACCAGCAAGCCAAGCTGGCACGTCGCCTACATCTACCCATCGACACCATCATGATTGACGATGGTTGGACCGCCTGGGGTGACTGGCAACAAGTCGATCAGAAAAAATTTCCAAAAGGGATTGGCGATTTGGCAGAAAAAATCAAAGCGCTCAACTTCCAACCAGGACTTTGGCTTGCCCCTTTTTTGGTGAGTCCGAAGGCACAACTTCTCAGGGAGCATCCAGAATTTTTTGTCCGTGATCAAAATGGCAAGCTCGTCAATGGTTTTCGCAGCTTCCCTCCTCTCGATCACTTCATTTATCGCAAGTATTTACTCGATTTTCGGCATAAAGCAGTGCAAGCGTACATCTACGATAGTCTCGATCAAATTATCCAAAATTGGGGTATTAGTGTGCTCAAATTGGATTTTCTCTATGCACCCTATTTCAACCCACACTTGCAAAACGCTTCGCAAGCTAGTACGCAAGTCAAACAGCTTCTACGCTATATCCGCAAAAAATACCCTCATATCTTTGTTACTGCCTGTGGTTGTCCCTTTGCTGATGCACAGGGCTTAGTCGATTCGATTCGCATCAGCAAAGACAGTACTGCTCCACCACCCCACGCTACCTGGATCAGACGCCTGCTCTATCACAAAAGCATGCGCTCACTGGAGAAAAAACTACACATGCCATGGCTCTGGCGAGGACTCTACCCCGACCCAGATGTGCAAATGTTTGCTCTTGACACCACAGAAACGAGAAAAATTCTCAACACATTAGATGACACCTTTGTCAGAGGATATGGCGATGACTTGAGAGAAGTGAAGAGAGAATGGCTAAAAAGGTAAATCAACTATTGTTTTGAGACGCAGCAGCCTCATCATCTGGCTCACCGTGCCGATCGATGTCTTCAGCTCCTGGATCTTGAGCACCTCCACCAATCGTATCTGGAGGAGTGATGTCCTCCCAACCGATAAAAACACCCTTATCAAATCCGCCCTCGTCGGTAACTATTACTCCTGGAGTTGATCCTTCTTCTTTTGACATATTAAGACGTAGTATACTACAAACCTATGCTCCCATAGTTCAACGGATAGAACGGAGGTTTCCTAAACCTTAAATCCAAGTTCGATTCTTGGTGGGGGCACCAAGAAAAATAAGTGGGCGCAAGCACAGTTATTTTTCTTGATATCCTCGCAAAAGAAACAACTCCATACGTTCAGATAATTGAGCAAAATAATGCACACGAGCAGCAGCGAGGCGCATTATGCTCAATTATATGAGGAAGCGGAGCCGGAAAGGAAAAGTAACGAAGTTATTCCTTGGAGGCGAGCAAGCTCATATTCTTGGTGGGGGCACCTTTACTCCAACCAATACACCGTGTCAGTTCTATTGTCGTAAACTTTTTGCCCAATCGACCGAAAACCAACGCTCTCATAAAGGCGCTGAACGTGGACATTGAAAGCAGCGGCGTTGGTCTGCACTGAAAACGCCAAATCCCCACTGAGCGCCAAAAATCCCACTTGGCGATTGTGTGTTAGAAACGCGAGTAATAATTTTTTACCCAAACCCTGATGCTGGAAATCAGGATGAATGGCAAAATCATTGAGATAGATCGAATCTGCTGGATACAAAACATTGCCCTCGCTAGCTCGCTCATAGCCAATCGCAATTCCCACGAAATGATTTACTTCATCGAGCGCAATCAGACTATGACGCCACTTTTCAAGAAAGGGGCGCTCTGGTTTCGCCATCGCCAATAGACCGGCTAGAGTATGAGGAGCAGTCAGCGGAATTTGATCGAGTGACTCAATGATTGCTTGACTATGCGTTCTCACCAACTCATGACTCAGCTCGAGTATCTGCATGACTAAAACAACTTCCCGCCGATGACTGCTTGCGCGTCATCTGGCTTAATCAGAACCACTTCTCCATTTTCATCCGGCACACCCAGGGTCAGGACCTCCGAGATAAATGGTCCGATCTGGCGGGGCGGGAAATTAACCACTCCCAAAACCAATCGTCCCACCAACTCTTCTTTTTGATAATGCACTGTGATTTGAGCCGAAGATTTTTTCACTCCAATCTCCGGCCCAAAATCAATTTCTAGTTTATACGCAGGCTTGCGCGCTTCTGGAAAATCACTGACACGAAGAATCTTGCCAACTCGAATGTCTAGTTTGAGAAAGTCAGTGATGGTTGCCATAGACTTCTACAATCCCTCGTACTCGACTTCGCCCTCAGCATAGACGACCGCCTCGACGACGCTATGATAGGCGAACAACTCATCGGCATTAAATACGATGCCGATTTCACGCTCTGCATCGGTGTTGTTGGAAGAAGCATGGATGAGATTCATCTGCTGACTCATGCCGAAGTCACCGCGGATGGAACCACCTTCAGCCTCACGACCTAGCGTAGTGCCCACCAACTTGCGAACCACGGGCACCGCATCAATCCCCTCCCAAGCCATAGCCACAATTGGCATCGAGGACATGAAGCTCTTCAGATTCTTGAAGAAACTCTTGTCGCGATGCTCCATATACCATTGATCGAGCATCTCCTCGTTCATGCGGACCATCTTCAGTCCGACCAGCTTCAAGCCTTTGCGCTCAAAGCGAGCAATAATTTCTCCAATTAAGCCTCGTTGCAAGCCGTCAGGCTTTACTAGGACGGCAGTTCTGGTCAATTTCATTTGGCCTTTCTTTTTATATATACTTTACTATTAATTAATACATCAAAGTTAGTCGATTAGGCTGTTTTCACCCTCCTCAGCCACCTTTTGTTTTTAACTAAATGTTTTTTCATTTTTTT
>CAITDX010000060.1 GCA_903891335.1 uncultured bacterium | reverse complement strand
TTCATCTGATAATTGTGTTGGATATGGATGATGGGTGGCAATAAAAAATTGTAAGAATTTTTTAAGTTGAGCGGGTTGGTGGTGGTGTTCGTTAGTTAGATAAAAGATGCGTGCGCTGGTTGTTTCAGCCTTGAGTTCCTCCAGTGTTTCCATGCAAGCATCATATTCTCCGATTCTTTTAGCAACTTTTTTATTTTCTATAGACAAGATGGTGTGACTGAGCTCATGTAGATAGATGCTGAGTAAACTCAGTTCTTTAAATTCTTCTAAGCTAAGATTGGCGCGGTCTGCTGTGAAAAGAGCGAGTGTTTCCGCCAAATCACTTTTAAGAGCCGCTTCATCATGAAGATGATTGCTATATACCTGAGCAGTGTTGCCTGCTTCTCCTTGATTTGGCCAAAATACGTTGTGACTTGAGCCGTACAACAAGAAACCAATTTGTGGTGGGGTAATCTTTGAACGCAGATGGTGTTTTTTAACTAATTTTCTAGCAGTGTAAAAGTAAGACTGATAGCTGGTTGCTCGATGCTTTGTTTCCCTAGTTTTAATATCTAGAGTGAGGTTGGCTTCGCACTTATTAAGTCCTCCATCAACATAAGGATGTCTCGTTACAATTAAATTAAGTGGCCAATGACTACCATTAATTTTATTCTGCATTTTCTCGGCTTTTTGCCACAGTTTGTGCAATGCCCTATTGTTGGTTTCATCAGAAGAAAAAAGCTTGGAGAGCAGTTTTAGATAAAGCGCAAATTGAGCTCCGTCGCTTGCAAATTCATTTTTTACTCGATTTGAAAGTTGTTCGAGCTGGATGCCAATTTCTCCCCAAGCAGGAATCATGGTTTTAAAAGGAACTTTCTTAGTCCGGTGTGGTTTGTTTGTTTGAAGTTCATAGACATGTTCAGCTCCTTTTTTATGACTTCCTCGTTCTTTGAAGATGTGTGCATGATTACGATAAAGCTCTGTTTGTTGTAAGTAGGCTTGGTTGAAAAGGGGACCAAGTTGTGTTGCTAAATCTGTTGCAAGAACCAAGATTGGCCGCTTCGACCTTTGTGCAATATCTTGCATGATTGTAATTTCCAGGTCCTGTCTCAGCATTGAAAGTTTAACCAGCACAAGCCAAACTTCTGGAGACTCTTGTTCCAAATACTGTAATTCCAACAGGTGCCTTTGGGCGATTAGCGTGTGTAGTAGTTTTTGATCGAGTAAATTACTATCTTGATAAATGGTTCCCCACAAGAGGGACAACTCTTCAAGAGTTGGAGTCACTAGCTCTTGCCAAATTTGTTCAACTTTTTCCTGAGCCAACCCAAATAAAATTTCAGTGGGAGTGTGATTTTTTTCCAATTCAATGATTTGCTCTGAAGCAGCAGCTCTGAGTTTTTTTCAAGAGAAGAAACGAGGTGCGTGGAAATATTTTCCGGCTGTTTCATGACATTTTTTAGGTCTTTATTTTTTTAGTTGACTGAGGAGAATCCCAAAACTAACCGCTACATTGAGTGATTCAGCTTGGCCGTAGCGAGGAATACTGATGCTGTGATCAGCAAGTTGGTCAATAGTAGCGGAAGTACCATGAGCTTCATTGCCAAAAATGAGGGCAATTTTAGTGTGTGTGAGTGTAGTTAGTGTTGCTGTTTGTTTTGCATCTGCTAGCTCTGGGCGAGTAGCGATGAGGGTAAAGCCAAATTTTTTCAGTTGTTCTAGGTCAGCGCCAGGGTTTTGACTTTGAATAATAGGCAGGTGGAAAAGAGAACCCATACTGGCGCGGACAACTTTTGGCTGATAGGGGTCCGCGCCCCCCAGAAGCAGCAAGCCATCTAACCCAAACCAATCAGCAGTGCGAATCATCGTGCCGAGATTGCCAGGATCGCGAATATCCTCCAAAATGGCAATTTGCTGAGCATTTTTTGTATTCATGAGCATACTCAATTCAGCTTTTGGCAATTTGAGGGCAGCAATTATGCCTTCTGGGTTAACGGTTTCAGTAAGCTGATGAAATTCTGTGTTAGCGACGATGAGTGAGGGTTGATTCAGGAATGCTTCGCCATGTAGTTCTGCAAATTGACGGGTCATGACGAGTTGCTCAAGGATCTGTCCACTTGCAAGTGCTTCTTCAATGCCTTTGCGACCTTCCACCAAAAACAAGCCATATTCTTGACGGTACTTTTTTTGTTGTAGTTTGACGAGGTTTTTGAGGTTGAGCATATGATATAGTTGGTATTATATATGAAGAAAGAGCGACAAAATCTAGATAAAACTGCTTTTGAAATAAAAAAGTGTGTTGATGTAGAAACAGCAATTAGTGATGCAGCTGCTATGTTAATTGCAACCTTGAAAGAAGCGCAAAATAGTGGTCAGAAAGTTCTGTTATTACTTTCAGGTGGTTCAAATCTTAAACTTTTAGCCAATATTCCAGGGGAACTTTTGCATCATGAGGCCCTCACCATCTATGTTTTTGATGAGCGTTTTAGCAGCGAGCCATCACTCAATAATTCTTTACAAATACAAGCTTTAGGTGTGCCGATTACCTTGACCGTACCAACTAAAACAGAAACCCTGTCTGCTTTTGCCCATCGATTTAATCAGGTATTAACAGAGTGGTTGACGACAAATCAACAGGGAGTAGTAATTGCCACGCTTGGTATGGGTCCAGACGGTCATATTGCCGGAATTTCACCTTTTCCAGAAGATCCAAATCGGTTTGCTGAGATATTTAATCAAGATCAAATGGCGGTAGGTTATATTGGCAATCTACAGCCACCTGAGCGAGTGACGGTAACCCCAAAATTCTTGAAACGCATCACGACCATTATTGGAGTTATTACTGGTCAAAACAAGCAAGAAGCTTGGCAAGCGGTTACACAAAAAACCACCCCTATCCATGTACATCCTGCCCAATTACTTCATGAGTTGAAGGCAAAGATGCTGTTTTTTACTGATTTATGATAGACTGATTTTTATGAAAATAGCCTACTTTGGTCTTGGAAAAATGGGTAAAAACATGGTCTTGCGCTTATTAGAGCAAGGCATTGAAGTAGTGGCTTGGAATCGATCTCCAGAGCCAGTAGCAGAAGTAGTGAACGCTGGTGCCAGCGCATTAGCAAATTTTGACGACTTATCAAAGTTTTTTCCTGAGCAAAAGATTATTTGGTTGATGTTACCAGCAGGAAAAGTGACTGATCAAATTTTAGCTGAAATAAAGCCCTTTTTACAATCAGGCGACCTCATTATTGATGGTGGTAATGCCTTTTACAAAGATAGTATGCGTCGTGCGCAAGAACTAAGCCAACAAGGAATTCATTTCCTCGACATCGGTGTCTCTGGTGGTCCAGGAGGAGCACGAACTGGTGCAAGTATGATGGTAGGAGGTAAGCGAGCTGACTATGAACGAATCCTTCCACTTTTGCAGGCAGCGTGTGCGCCAACAGCCTATGGGTACATGGGGCAAGCGGGAGCTGGGCATTTTGTCAAAATGGTTCACAATGGTATTGAGTATGGGATGATGCAGGCTATTGCAGAAGGAGCGGCGGTGCTTGAAAAAAGTGCTTTTCAGCTTGATTTAGCCGAGGTGTTTCGTGTCTATACCAAGCGTACGGTGATTGATTCACGGTTGGTTGCTTGGGCTCAAGAAGGTTTTGCAGAAAATCCTGGTCTAGAAAATATTTCCTCAACAATCAATCATACCGGTGAAGGTGAGTGGACGATTCAGGCAGCTAAAGAACTGGGAGTGGAGGTGCCGATTATTGAACAATCCTTTCAGGTGCGGGTTGACTCGGCTCGAGAACCAGAAAACTTTCGCAATAAGGTCGTCTCGATGCTGCGCAATAAATTTGGACACCACAAAGCCACTAAAGAGTAGTGAGGCGTTCTAAAGAGAACAAAAACTAACTGATGGTTCAATCCATTTTCTACCATCAGCTTCAATTAATTTCTGAGCAGCGATTGGTCCCCAGCTACCAGCGGTATAAGGGTGGAGGTGCTGACGTGCAGCAATTAAGGGATCAATGAACTGCCATTGTGCTTCAACTTCAGCGGCATCGACAAAAAAAGTTTGATCGCCGCGTAGGGCATCGATGAGCAAGCGTAGGTAGGGATCGGGTAAATCTGCCGCGCTGTGTTTATAACAGTATTGTAGGTATTCGTCTTGTAATTGCAGATCAAAGCCTGGCTTCTTGGATAAAAAGCGCAAGACAATCCCTTCGTTGGGTTGGATGCGATAAATCAGGATATTGCGGTGATCTTGATCTTGACTCAAGTGTTGTAGTAATCCTTTGGTTTGATCTTTGAAGACAATGGCGATCTCAGTGACCGTGCGCGCCATCATTTTTCCAGCTCTAACATAAATAGGTACGCCAGCAAAGCGCTTGTTCTTGATTTGAGTGCGTAAAGCAAAAAATGTATCACGATCAGAATTGGACGCAACCCCTTTTTCTTGCAGATACCCCTCATATTGACCAAAGACGAGTTTATCAGTTTCAGGAATAAGTTCTCGCAGCAATTCTGTTCTTTTGCTGGTGATTTCTTGATTAGTGAAGGCAGTGGGAGCATCCATGGTCGCTAAAGCGATCATTTGGAGAATATGGTTTTGCCCCACATCCTTGAGTGCTCCAACACTATCGTAGTAGCCACCGCGTTCACCAATCCCAAAGTCTTCGCTAGCAGTGACCTGGATGTGATCGACAGTTTCATGATTGATGAGTGGCTCAAATAAACTGTTGCCAAATCTGAAGGTCAGGAGATTTTGCAGCGTTTCTCGACCCAGATAGTGATCAAGACGGAAAATTTGTTCTTCTTGATAGTATGTATTTAAAAGTCGATTAAGCTGATGGGCCGAATCTAAATTAGTGCCAATCGGTTTCTCAATAATAACGCGCACAAAGCCACATTTTTGCTGATTTAAGCCACTATCTTCCAAATGATTGAAGATTGTTTGATAGAGGTCAGGATAGGTGGCTAAGTAAAAAATTTTATTGTCGCAAGACTTTTCTTGTTGACTCATGGCACTTAGTTGTTCATAAATTGCAGGTTGACTGATGTCGCCAGCAATATAGTGCATCCGATCGAGGAGTTTTTGAGCCAAGTCGTCCTGAATGGGGTGTTGATGATGGCGATTGGGTTGGTGAAGTACTCGATATGAGTAGTCACGAAATTCCGCATTAGAAAGTTCTTTGCGCCCCACGCCAATAATCGACATCTTGGGAGGGAGTAGACCTGCAGCCACCAAGTCATAGAGCGCCGGAATGAGCTTGAGTTGCGCCAAGTTGCCAGTAGCGCCAAAAATAATCAGCGAAAACGACTCATCTTGATGAAACATTTAGGTTCCTTTACTGCGACTCTTAGGACGACTCGCGGTGACTACCCCTAGTATAATAACCACAAGTGACACAATTTGCCAGAGACTGGCTTGTTCTCCCAAGAGCAGCATCCCCAAGGGAATATAAATCGCGGGTTGGAGATAGTTAAATAAACTCGCTTCTGAGGCCTCGATGCCATCCTGACCTTTGATGTAACTGGTCAAGCCAATGATTGAGCCAAAAATCGCGGCATAGGCAATTACTCCCCAGGCCAGGGGTGAGTGCAAATCAGCGCTTATCAGCTGGAGTAGGTTTGTACCCAATTGTTTTGCTTCGAAATAGCTGAGGATGGCAAAACTAATAATTCCCAAATAGAAACTAATCCCAGCTACAAACAGCTTAGGAAGTTGGCGGTAGTGAACTTTGGCAAGTAATAAATAAATGGCGTTGATGAGGTTGTAGCCAAGGACTAGCAGATTGCCGATTAGCGACCCTCGGAAATGGTCTTGGCCAAGCCAGAGTGGTTCAAGGGTGATGATGAGTGTGCCAATGACTGCAAGAACTAGACCGAGTCGTTCGTGACGTTCTTGTTTTTCTCGCAAGAAAAGAATCCCGCCAATAATAACCAGCACCGGCAAGCCTGTTGAGATGAGATTGGTTTCAAGGGCAGTGGTTTGGGCTAGACCGAGATAGAGCAGACTGAGGCCGAGAGTTGTCTGTAGGCTTTCAAGCAAGAGGATTTTGCCCGTTTTTTGCCAGGGTCGGTTAAGCTTGCGATAATAGCTCATGATTAGAGGTGTCATCAAGATGCCTGCGAGTAGGAAGCGATAGAAGAGAAAGCGGAAAGGACTAATGTTACTGTCATTAAAACCAAGCTTCACGATCGGAATGAAGGCGCCCCAAGTAATAGTGTTGAGCAACAGATAAAAATATGCGTTTGTCCGTTTGGTTTTTCGTAGCACGTATATTAGAATAGCAGAACTGTTATGCAAAAACCGCAACGAATCATTCTACTGATGGTGTTTGTGCTCAGCGCTGTTGGTGCTTTTTGGTGGCGAATGAGCTTGGAGTCAGCGGCAATGCCTGCCACTGAATCAGTTGCGACCATTACACCTACTCCATCAGCCACCCAACCAGAAACAGCAAATCAGGGCACGTCTAAAATTGCCTCTCACACCTTGACTGCCACGGCTGCCGCGACCAAGGCACTTGATCTAGCACAAAGCCAACTTGAATTACAGCTGAAAGAGTACGATTTTGGTCTCATGGTTGAGGGAGTTAATGGTCTCTTGGCCGACACCAATAACTATTGGGCAGTGTATCTCAACGGTGAGTATGCTAAGGTGGGGATTGCCGAGCTCGTTTTGCAAGCAGGTGATCGTTTAGAATTGCGCTATGAAACAATTTCGCTTTAATCAGAGTAAGATAATCAATCCAATGGCACTTTTGACCGCTAGTGCAGTTTTTCTCTCCAGAGTAATTGGTTTGCCAGCCAATATCTCGCCACTGGGTAGTGCTGGTTTTTTTGGTTTATCGCCAGTCTTATTTGTAGCAGTCATCTTGGCTTTTGATTATTTTGTCGGGGGATTTTATCAAGGGATGCTGTGGACCTACACTGGTTTTGCGCTCTATCCGCTGTTTGGTTGGTTGAGTCGCAAGTCAGTTCGCTGGCAAATTCTCGCCTTGCCACTAGCATCGTTTGGTTTTTTCTTATTGTCCAATTTGGGCGTATTTCTGGCTTGGTATGAGCAGAGTTGGCAGGGCTTTTTGACCTGCTATGCGCTGGCTTTGCCATTCTACACTCGTACCTTGCTGGGTGACTTGGTGTTTGGCTATGGCTATCTGGCAATTCGCTCTTGGCTCAAGCGCCGCCAAGTTTCTGCTTCTGCTGCCAGTGCCGCTAACTTGCTTTCTTGATCCACCTAGGCTATAATATCCTATAATATATGCTATTAAAGCATCTACAGCGGCGTCAAACGATGCGGCCCAAGCTGTATCGCAAAGCGCCTCATAAGTTTGCACTCTATCAGAGTGGCCGTTTGCGTGGTCTAGCACGCTGGTCGCTTTTTTTGGCGATCGTGTTTGCTATTCTCAGCAATCCTTTTGCGGCATATGAACTACTAATGAGTGCTCCTGAGCGAGTGACTAGCTTTGCTCAGACACAGCGCCAAAACTGGCCAAAGTATCTAGCGCAAGTCCAAGATTACTGGAAACAGTTGCCAACAGTATTGAGTGGTTTGCCAAAACAAGCTGAAGCCACGACTTTTGCTGCTTTTGATTGGACCAAGGCACAGCTTGATGGTGCGCGACTTGTCTTTGCTAAGGAGGCGCGCAACCAAGATGCAGCCAAAGAAGCTGGTCAGAGTGCGAGCGTCAGTCCGAGTGCAACACCTACAGTCGACCCGGCCACCTTATCATTTCGCATCCAGATTCCGAAGTTAGCAGTTGATGAACAAGTCAAAGCCAACGTCAACCCCAATGATGCCAAGGAATACACCCTTGCTCTAGAAGAAGGGGTGGCGCATGCCAAAGGTTCTGCCTTTCCTGGAGAGAATAAACTGGTCTATATTTTTGGTCATTCTACCGATGGGTCTTGGAACGTCGAGGCCTATAATGCAGTGTTTTATCAGATCAAAGAGTTGGTGGTGGGGGATGAGATTGTGTTGCAGTGGGGAGAACAGCGTTTTAGCTATAAAGTCAAAGAGCAAAAAATTCTCAAAGGTAGTGACGTTGACTATATCAATGGTTTGCAAGACGAAAACCTATTGCTGTTGCAGACTTGTTGGCCTCCTGGTACGACCTGGCAGCGCCTTTTTGTAGTGGCAGAGCCAGTGGAAAATCGTTAAATTTTCTCCTCAGTTGTTGAATAGATCCTATAATATTGACAAATATCAATTATTACTATATAATAAGCACTCATGAAAACAAATCTGCAGAAAATTCTGTCCTATTTGCTCATTATTACTGGCTTTGCCTTGTTCTTCGTGAACGTTGCTAATGCCAAGGAATGCCACACCGTCTATGGTGGTGGTGAAGTCTGTGAAACAGGCGAATTGAGTTTGGACAAAAAAGTTCTCAATCCCAATAAGAATGAATACTGGGACAATATTGCCGCTAAAGATTATGTCTTCGCTCCTGAACAAGAAGTGAAGTTTAGCCTGCGGGTCAAAAACACTTCTGACGTCAAAGTCGATGGGGTGCGCATTAACGATGATTTCGATCGTCTTGATGACTATATGGTCTATGTCAGTAGTGACAAGGGTGATTATCGCGCCGAGGTGACAGATCACAAAGTCAAATTTGATTTTGGAAGTCTTGATCCCGATGAAGAAGTGACCGTATATTTCGTCGCTCGCTTCAAAAAAGCCGATGGACTACCCGCTGGTACGACTTGTATCACCAACGCCGCTCATGTTTATTCTCATGAAGACAGCTTGAGTGATAGTGATTACGCTGAGTTTTGTGTCAAAAACGAAACCGGCAAAATCGTGACTGGTAAAACTCCAGAAACTGGTTTTGATTTGCAAAGTGTTTTGACCTATCAGGCTTTGGGTTTTGTAGCCCTGAGCACTTTGGCTTTTGCCAAGGCCAAGGCAGTGATACGTAAGTAAAGCGTTGACGCTTTATAGATTTTAAATTGTTATTTCATCCCCACTTCGTAAGGAGTGGGGATTTTTTGTAGGTAATTTTTTGGATGGGAATGTAGGTAGCCAAACAAAAAACCACTCGATTGGGAGTGGTTTGATGACTGACTGACCAGTACTATAACTAGGTCTTGAGAATGACTAATTTATAGCAAATTTTACCTATTTTTTCAATTCCAATTTTGAAAAAGGGTGTTGAAAACAGTGATGTAATTTATATATGGTGTGGACCCGAAGAGAGTTGAACTCTCCAGCCAGATTTCTCAAGACCTAGCCATGCACCGGCATCGGGCCCAACACTCGCTCATTGTCTCAGTGTCAGGTTGCAAGAAGTGTAGCTGTCGCTCTAGTTGCCCTCTCCACAGTCAAGCCTTTTCCAAGAATATCTCTCAAGTAGCGTCCCATAATCTTGACAAATATGACTTATAGTGATATACTTTGTTCTAGTTGTCGGAAGGAATGGCTGATAACAAACCACACGCAAGAGCACATCAGTATTGCTCGAGCTCACAGCCAGGCTTCCCGACACACACAAGACAACAAAGTAGAGAAAAGGTTTCTGACTCAAACGGCCTCCATTCCAAATGGCCACTCTTCAGCTTTGAAGAATCAAGCCAGAAACCTCCTCTCTGCTTTGCAAAAAGCAGAACAAAGGAACTCTCGAAGGAGGGATTGAAACTGAGAATTGCTCTCATGCTTTCGGTCAAAATCTAGAGAGAGCGCACCTTAACAAGGCGTGAAGATCACTTAGCGCAAGCTAAGAGATCAATATTTGATTTATCAAATATTCCACAAAATAGTTGTATTTGTTGGGTGAAAACTCATCTTTCTTCAACTTGTGGCGAATCGCCTAGGACATTGCTAATGAGCGATCATTGGTTGGCAATGTCCTGGGTAGTTCAGCCCAGGAAGGAGAAACCATGAAAAAGCTTCAGATTTTGCTCGCGCTCGCCGTGATGGCGAGCATGGTGCTGGCAGCTTGTCTGCCGAGCACCCCAGCGCCGACCCTGAGCGAAGAGGAGCAAGTTGCCCTCATCGCAAATGCGGTCGACAAGGCGGTGCAAACCGCCATGGCGCCCACCGTCACCCCCACCCCGCAAGGGAGTTGGGGAACGCAGGCTGTTACGCCCACCGTGACTCTGGCACCGACTGAAACAGTCGTGCCTAGCTCAACGCCCGCGCCGACCTTCACCCCGACCCCGTTGGGGACTGAAACCGCGCAGGCTGGCGTGACCGCTGCCGCCCTCAGCTGCATTACTACAGCCGAGGCTCAGGAAATTTTGGGTCTCGATGTGCAACGGCTCGAAGAAGAGCCCTGCGCATGGGTGGCCCGCAACCCCCTTCAAACGGGGTTTGTGGTCAAAGCTCCTGAAGGATGGGAGCTGACGGTTACCGTGAAAGAAGCTGCGGAGAAGTTCGTGGTCTACATCTTTTACGGCGAGGGTGGGCTGACCCTCGATAATGTCACCGCTGTTACCGCTCGTAAGTTGAGCGGCTACAATAGCGATGACGCAGTCCATGTCCCATGCCTGTTGCTCGCAAAAGAGCAGGCGTTTGGGGCAAAAGAGGTGAATAGTTTCCCGGTTTTCGCTGGGAATTTCACCTGCGGCGAGTAACCTCGCCGCAAAACAACACTAACACCAATTAGCCCCCCTTTGCTCGAGCCGGCTCTCGCAAGAGAGTGCTGACGAGCAAGCCAGGAGCAAACCTCCTACGGGCCATATTGGTGAAAGTGCACATACAACTAAGCGTAGGGGCTTCATTCCCCTTTTGTCTGTCACCCGTGAAACGGTGATTGGCATAGGTTCACGCCTCGCTTACTGAGCATATCAATTAATAATTGGTATCTTCAGTAAGCGTTATGCAAAAAATAAGTGTGCTAATACCAGTTTTTAATGAAGCAGAGCGGTTGGAAATTATTTTCCAGGCTCTGACGCAAGCGTGGCCCAAGCGTTTTAAGCTCCAAGAAGTGCTTTTTGTCGATGATGGCAGCACCGATCAGACAGCTCGCCTAATCAAAAAACAAATTCCACTTTTGCGCAGCAAATTGCATGCGCCAGTCAAATTGCTCAGTTATCAAATTAATCGCGGTAAGGGTTATGCGGTCAAGGTTGGTATGCAAGTCGCCACTGGTGATTTGTTGCTGCTAACTGATGTAGACATGTCGACTCCTTTCAGTGAATTGCAAAAGTTTTTTGCTCGCAAGGTGGTTTCTAGTCAAGTGGTGGTTGGCACCAGGAAGAATGGCAGATCGACCGTTTTACTGGCACAGCCACTACACCGCCAAGTTCTGGGTAAAGGCTTTACTTATTTAACCCAATTACTTTTGGGAATCAAAATCAGCGATTTTACTTGTGGTTTTAAGCTTTTTGAACGCAAAGCGTATCAGACCATCGCGCCGATGATGAAGATAAATCGCTGGGGATATGATGCCGAAATTTTGTATTTGGCGAAAAAATATCAATTCACCATGACAGAGGTCCCGGTATCCTGGTCCAATGATGAGCGCAGCAAAGTCAATCTGCTAAGAGATGTGGTTAAGTCGCTGTTTGATCTATTGGCGATTCGTCTCTATGACTGGCGAGGCAGCTATACTCTCGCCTCTGACCGTGATACCCTAAAAACAAGGTTATTTTCATGGCTCAAAGTTTAATCGTTGTTTCTAGTTATCCAAGAAAAGGCGCGACTCACGCTGCTGAAACAGTAGGTGTGGCTTCCTATACTAAGTTATTGCTGACAGAAATTTCCAAGCAAAGCGACATCAGGCTGCAAGTTCTCGCAGAAGTTCTCGATCAGCCAGCCACTTATGTTGAAAATCAGATTGCTGTGCGCAGGATGTGGCGCAGAAACGACTTGCTTAGTCTCTGGAGAGCTTTTGCAAGCTTGTTGCAGACTAAGTCAAGCAAAATTCTAATTGCCTTTGAAATCAACATGTTTGGTGGTTTGTTGGCGAACTTGTTGGTTATGTTGCAGCTATTTTTGCTTAAAATTTTTGGCAAGCAAGTTTTTCTGATCTTGCATCAAGCCCCGCTTGATTTAAGTCAGGTGAGCAGTGGCTGGATTCGATCCTTTTTGCAAAATGCCTTATTGCGACTGTGGTATTGGTATTTGTGCCTAGTGGTGCATAAAGTTATTGTTTTCGAACAGTGTCTGGCAGTAAATTTTGCAAACAAAGCAGTGGTTATCCCTCACCTCATTCCAGAAATGCCGCCGCTTTCTACTCAGGCAGCGGCCAAAAGACAGCTCGGCTTAGATCCAAACAAAAAATATGCCATGGTTTTTGGCTATCTCTCTCCCTACAAAGGAATTAAAGAATTACTAGAACAGTGGACCGCTGATTTGCCTTATGAACTATTGATCGCCGGGGGAATCAACCCCAATCACATCAATCAGCCAAAAATTGTGCGTTACGTCAAGCAAGTACAAGATTTGGCGCGACAGAAAAACATTACTGTGACTGGTTTTGTCGATGAATCTGCCATAAGTAGTTATTTTACAGCGGTTGACGTGGTGATTTTGCCTTACAAAACGATGTTTTCCTCCTCGGGTCCACTAGCCTTGTCTTGGAGCTACGGCAAGCCAGTTCTGTTATCTAAGCCGCTGGAAGCCTATTTGTTGAGCACAGACATCGCAACTGCTCTAGATCGAGCCCAGCTGAAGCCGGAGGATTTGGTTTTTGCTGCAAGCGCTGAGGATTTGGGTAGGGCTTTGGAAGCCTTGAACAGCGGTGATTTACAGACAAAATTTGCTTTGTTCGCCAAAAAGATGCAAGCAGAGCGTAAAATAAGTAGTATTGGCAAAGCGTATCTTGATTTGATCACTGCCTGATGTATGCGAATGTTTTTTGATCAACTGCTAGCTCCTCTTTTTATTTTTGTAGTAGTTTTGTTTTTGGCGCTAGCTAATTTTCAGTCTGGTGCTTATTTGAGTGGCTGGGACAATTTACAAGTTGAGTTAAACTTAGCCGCCAACCTGCAAAGGTCGATCAACGTATCTTGGCAAGAATACCAAGGTTTGGGTTTGTTGGGCGGCATGGGCCATGGGGCTGACTTACTTCGTCAGTTGTTTTTGTTACCTTTATCAGTGTTTTTTTCTACTTCACTTTTGAGGTATTTGACGGTTTTCTTGAGCTTATTTTTAGGATCTCTTGGTTTTTACTTTCTTGGTAAGCATTTGGTTCGAAGTAAGCTAGTGAGTTTGTTAGTAAGTTTATTTTATCTGCTTAATTTGGCCACGGTGCAAAATTTTTACGTGACTTTTGAGCCTTTCACTGCTTTTTTTGCCTTTTTGCCATGGGTGATATTATCTTTAATAACTTACTTAACTTCTCCTAGTCGCAAAAATTTATTGTTGT
>CAITDX010000059.1 GCA_903891335.1 uncultured bacterium | reverse complement strand
TGTTTTGTCGGCCTGCGGGCCGACCGACCAGCAACAGGCCTCGGAGGCCTGCCTCGTTTATGAGAACGAGGCAGCCTGCGAGTATGTTGAAGCCCTCAAAGGGCTTCAACATACAAACGATGCGATTCAAGACAAAAAGAATCGCATCGAAAAACTCGAGGAAGAAATTAAAATCCTCGAGGAGGAGTTGAAGATAGATGAAAAATCACTTCAACTCCTCAAGGAGGCCTGGCAAGCCTCCGAAAAGGGAGAGAGTGGCAACTAGCTCTCTCCCAATCAACTCCCGGCCCATCATAGTCGGGAGTTTTTCTGTATCAAAAGTGTTTTATGGTAAAAAATCAAAAAAGTAAATCAAAGTAAAACCTCAATTAAAAATCACTTTTTTTCCTCTACTCCTCACTTGGAATCAGCAACCAACACAGCACGTAGATAAAAAGACCAGGAAATCCGCCAGGAATAAAGGTTAGTGCCAACACTACCCGCACCAAGGTCACATCAATCTCGAAGTAGTTGGCAAACGCTGCTGCTACTCCGGCAATTTGCCGGCCAGAGAGAGGGCGAAGGAGTTTCTTGATGGCTTTGGTGGAGGTGGAGGATCTTTTGCTTGACATAGCTTGTGTTTATAATTGTAGCATGATACAAATTAATTCAGTATTTATCAAACGCTTATCTATATGACTGATTTTTCTCCCAAAGCCAAAGCCTTACTTGCTACTAGGAATCTTGATACCGACAAAGCCATTGCTCTACTAAGAATTCAGGAGTGGCAACTTAGCGGTAAAAATGACCAAGAAATTGCCAAAGCCATTATGCAGGCTGCTGAACAGCAACAGGGCTTATTAAAAGAAGCCGAACTAATCAAGATTATTTTACGAGAATCATTGAAGGATTTAGCTCCTACAGAAGAAGAGGTTTTACAAGAAATTCAAGAAAATGAGAGTTTTTGGAGATAATTTTAAATTCTTCCAATTTTCTCCTCCCCCTCTTGCCACCACCACAGCGCAAAATCAGTGTTACGAAATTCTGCCTTACGCAGGAGTGACACAAATTTTTCCTGACTCATCAACTCAACACTAATTTTCTCGCCAGCATCTGGCTGTAATGCAGCCTGCAATCGACAATTTTTGGCCACTAAATAATAATTCGCCCAATCAATTCGACTATTTAATTGACTGCTGAAAAGAAAATACCACTCATTACTCACAAAGCCAGTCTCCTCGAGTAATTCACGCTTGGCCGCTGCCCATACCGCTTCATCCCCATCAATCACTCCGCCTGGCAAACTCCAAAAATCCTGGAAACCAGGCTGACTCTGGCGGGTCACAATAACTTGACCTTGCTCATCAGTAGCCAACACCGTCACAGTATCAGGACGAGACAAACTCTCAAAAGTGACAGAGCTACCGTCATAGAGTTGCTGTGGCCATTGCCACACATGGAAAAACTCGCCAATAAAAACCTCAGTGGCATTAGAAGGACGCTGCAACTTCGCAACCGCCCGCTCTATAACTTCATGTTGATTTGCTTCAGTAAGTCGTGACGTGTTCATACGTTTTTACTCCTTCACATCAAAAAGTCCCTGCTGATCGAGTTCTTCGGCAAGCGCAGTATAGAGCTCCGTCGTCAACTGACTAAAGGAAACAATTGGTAAAAAAATACTATCAAGCTTCGCCCGATCAACTCCTGAACCTTGATATGAGTTGTGAAAAACAACCCGATAAATTAATGGACAAAGCTGATCGCAGGCTTTGACCAACTTACTCTCAATCGTTTCCAGTACATCGTGCTCCATCCACAATGGATAGAGTTCCTCATTGCTGCCAGCCAACTTCTCACCAATAGCCGCAATTGCTGCCTGCTCCGAAGCGGCCACCGCCACTCGACCTGATTTATCCCAAGCCGCCACATCACCTGCATCGATCTCGACTAAGTCGTGGACCAGCGCCATTTTGAGAATGCGATTTTGATCAAGAGTAATACCCAACTCCTGCTCAAGTGGTTTAGTTAAAAGCCAGGCCATCATCGTCACTGACCATGTGTGCTCTGCTGAAGATTCACGCCGGCCTTCTTGATTGAAATTGTTGCGAAAAACCATTTTGAGTTGGTTTTGGTACTTAAAAAAGTCTAGCAAGACGCTGGTCTGTTTTTGCATACTCTTCCTTTATAATAGCTCAACCGAACTTATGCCAACGCAAATCACCATCAAAAATAAATCCTATCAACTCCCCATCTACGTTCCTGATGCTACTTTGGGAGTGGCTCGCAGCCTCGATAGTCTCGACCTAGTGGCGGTTGGACTGGAGGGGGTGATGGTTAACACTTATCACTTGATTCAAAAACCAGGCGAGGCGGTCTTACAAACCGTTGGCGGTATCAAACAACTAATGAACTGGCCAGGTTTTGTTTCCTCTGATTCTGGTGGTTTTCAACTGTTCTCACTGATTCAAAAAAACCCTCAGCTCGGCAAAATCACTGACGAAGGCATCGTCCTCTACACTGGTCCCAAAAAACAACGCAAAACTCTCTTTACTCCAGAAGACTCGATTCGGATGCAATTTGCGATTGGCAGCGACGTGATGATTTGTCTGGATGATTTCACCCCTCCTACTGCCGATGAGCGGCGCATCAAAGAGAGTGTGGAGCGAACTATCGCCTGGGCCAAACGAGCCAAGACAGAATTTATGCGTCAACTAGAACTACACCAGATGGATGACAACAATCGCCCCTTACTCTTGGCCCCTATCCAAGGTCACAACCACCCTCAGCTCCGCCAACAATGTAGTCAGGCACTCCAAGAAATTGGCTTTGATATCTACGGACTCGGTGGCTGGCCACTTGACGACAATGGCAAATTTGATTACTCATTTTGTGAGAAAAATGCTGAATTAACGCCAAAAGATAGCCTGAGATTTGCTTTGGGGGTCGGTACTCCGGAAAACATGGTTAAACTTTTTTTCATGGGTTACCAATTTTTTGATTGCGTTCTCCCCACTCGCGATGCGCGTCATGGTCGCCTCTATGTTTTCAAAACTGACCCCTCACAAATTACCCGCACTATGCTTGAAAAGCTGGCTGCCAATAATCAACTTGATGAGGTATTTGGTTTCCTCTACCTCAACAAAGGCCAGCTCGCCACCGATAACGATCCCATCAGCGATTACTGCGATTGCCCAATTTGCACAACAAACCAAAAAACAAGCCAACAAGCAACGTCAACCCCTCAAGTCAGTCGCGCCTACCTTCATCACCTCTTCAAAATTGGCGATAGCAGCGCTCATCGACTCGCTAGCCTCCATAATTTACGTACCTACGTACGAGTGATGGAACTTTTGCGTCAAGAACACTAAAAGCTACAACAAACCCTGCTTCTGCAAAGCTTGCTTGATCTGTAATAGCTCCAATTCGATTTGTTTGATTTTGACCGCCAAATCTAGATCAGTGCGAATTGCCACTGTCTCATCGACAAAATAGTTGATGGGCTTGTGAGTGATCACACTAATGTGTTGGAGTGTTTCCAAAGGGGGTGTCGCTCGACCTTGTTCATACGCAGAGATAGTGCGATCAGATAATTTCAAGACACCTGCCAAATCTTTTTGTGACAGTGCTGCTTCTACCCGAGCTTGGCGAATTTTTTGAGCCAGTTGTTCTAGTTTATTCATAGTTTGTTGACTTGACTGTTTCTGCATAAACGAGTACTCTATTTTTATTAGAAAAATTCTAATAGCATTATGTCAGTTACTCTGGAAGCCCCTGCCATTCTCGTCCTTGAGCCCAACCAGAATCTCACTGTTCCCTATCAATTTTTAACTTCCAGTTATCAGCTCACTCGCCTGCACGATCCGCTGACTCTAGTCGATGAGTTGAGTCGCAAGCAGTATCAGTTGGTGATGCTTTCCTGCAGTTTCAGCAGTCGTAAACTCTTACAGCTCCTAGAAACAATTAATCAAGCTCACCGCGATACACTCTTGCCGATCGCGTTAGTAGTCGACTTGCATCAGCCCTACAGCCTCGTCCCCGGACTCAACTGGGCCAATAAAGTCGGCCTACTGTCTTCCCAAAGCGACGCTGCTTCCACTCAACTCGTTGTCAAGCAACTCATTGACTAAAAGAGCACCTTTGTTGCAACCTACTCCAATTATAGTAGACTTGTGACAAAACAACAGTCCCGACTTCATCGCCCCTATCTATCGCAGCAACCGCGAGAAAAAGCTGCTGAGCGTGGTTTAGAAGCACTCACTAATCGAGAGCTACTTGCCCTGATAATTGGCTCAGGCCAGGCTAAACATCATGTCGGACAAATTGCGACTCACGTCGAAAAAATCTTCGCAGAACCACTCAATCAATTAACTAACCATAAACAGCTTGGGCAAAAACTCCAACAAGTACCTGGAGTTGGTGGGGTTACCGCTCAAAAAATTCTAGCTAGCTTAGAGTTATGGCGACGCCTCTCCAAGCCCAATCCCATCCTCACCATCGACCAACCCAGTAAACTCTATGCGCTTAGCAAAGATATTCATCACAAGCAGCAAGAATATTGTTTGGTCTTTTATTGCAATGGTCGAGGCGAATTAATTCAGCGACACATCGTGGCGATTGGTGGACTCAATGTCAATTATCTGGAACCAAGGGATATTTTCGCACCGGCACTGCAATTGCGAGCTGCCAGCCTCATTATCGTTCACAATCACCCCTCAGGTAATCCAGAGCCATCTTCTGATGATGTGCTGCTAACCGAGCGACTCCTAGAGTTGGCAGAACTACTTGGTTTCACCATCCTCGACCATCTGATTGTCAGTCGTACTGGGTATATTTCACTCAGAGAAAGTCATCAAGAGTTGTTTTTACGTTAATTGCAATTTTTGACGACACTCTTGGAGTGTGTGCATTGCGCTACTGTTTTTTCTGAACCACCACTCCATCAGCCCGATCGATGAGCTCGTAACCAGCCTCCTGAAATTGGGCTCGTATCTGATCGGCAGTGGCAAAATCTTTGCGCGCTCGCGCTGCTTCGCGCGCCGCAAACAAATCTTGCAAAAACTTAGGTAAATCGAGCAAGTCAAGCTCTTGGTTGGCAGGAGCGAATGCGGCAATATCAGCCTCTTGCAAGCCAGCTAAACCAAGTCCCAACGTGCGATCAAATTCAAGTAGCAAGCGGTATTTTTGACGACTGGCGATATCAGACTTAAGCATTTTCCAAAGAATTGCTAAAGCAGTGGGTGTGTCGAGATCATTTTCCACAGCTTCGAAAAAATCATGCTCAAATTGCGCTGCTAAAGCCACAGTATTTTGCTGCTCTGATTCAGCCAACACATCGTCCTCACCTCGATCATGGCGGAGCTGTACACACATCATCGCAAGTTTCTGCCAAGCAGTGCTAGCCGCATCAAGACTTGCAAAAGTAAAGTTTTGCTCACTCCGATAATGACTCCCCAGAAACAACAGTCGCAGGGCCGCTGGCTGATAGCCTTTCTTGAGGATATCGTCAATTGTATAAAAATTATTGAGTGACTTACTCATCTTCTCACCATCGACCCGCAAAAAGTTGTGGTGTACCCAAAATTTAGCAAAAGGTCGCTTGTGGGTGGCGGTTTCTGACTGAGCAATTTCATTAGCATGATGCACTGCAATATGATCAACTCCACCGGTGTGAATATCAAGTTGCTCACCTAAGTGCTCGACACTCATCGCACTACATTCGATATGCCAACCTGGAAAACTGCGTGGGTGCCAAGGACTGGGCCAGACCATCTGGCGATTTTCACCAGCTCGCTCGAATTTCCACAGCGCGAAATCACTCGGATTGCGTTTACCTGTAATTTCACCGACACGACTTTCTCGGTGGGCTTGGCGAGGATCATGACCGCTCAGCTCTCCATAGCGTTCAAGCTTAGCCGTATCAAAATACACGCCATCATCAGGAATAACATAGGTAAAACCTTGTTTTTCGAGAGCCAAAACCATTTCCAGCTGGCTCTGAATATGCTCAGTGGCGCGACAACTCAGGGTTGGTCGCAGCACGCCCATTTTGTCCAAACTATACCAAAAGTAGTCTTCGAAGGTGCGAGCCACCTCCCAAGCGGTTTTGCCATACTTGCGAGCTCCTTTTTCCATCTTATCTTCACCCTCATCATCATCAGAAACTAGGTGTCCGACATCAGTGATATTTTGGACATGCTTGACGTCATAACCGGCATGACGCAACACTCGCACCAACACATCGTCCATAACATATTTGCGCAAATGACCGATGTGGGTGTAGTCGTATACTGTCGGTCCACAGGCATACATTTTGACTTGTTTATCTTGAGGATCAATTGTTTCGCTGAGTGAAACGAAGGGTTCGACTTTTTTGCTGAGGGTATTGTAGAGTTGCATGGTCTTGGTGCTGATTGTAACCTGAAATTAAGCTCGGGGCAAACCATGGCGATGCCGGCTTCACACTCTAGCCATCAGCCTGACTCATCTGAGTGCGCTTATTTTGCATCAATTGACTGGCTTGCTGTTTTTTGTTGCCACTTGGAGCAGCTGGTCCTTTGTGAGGGCTACTTGGAGGAGCAATTGCTTGTTCTTCTGCTTGCCGAGCCTCTTCTTCTTTGCGAGCTTGTTCTTCTTGTTGCTCACGTTGCTTACGCTGTAACTCCTCCTGGTATTTTTGCTGCACAAAGGCCTGATCTTCTTGTGTGAGTTTTTGCCAATTCTGAGCAATTTTTTGTTTTTTTGCTTTTTTCTCTGGCGGATCTTCGGTGTTGATACCTAGTAATTTATTGAGGTCAAAAAATGCAGCGAAAGTGTGCCAGATATCCTTCAATGGCCGAGCAATGAGTTCTTCACCTACATTACTAACTGCTCGAGGTTGCACTGGCGCCTGAGCTGCTGCTTCTGGATTAGCGAGTGGCGTTTGCGCAGCCCCACTCGCCGCTGCTTGCTGCTTGGCCACACCAGTTTGACCCAAAACTGAAGCTGCCTGAGCAGTTTGTTTTTGACTAGCAGCGTGCTGCAGTGCAGCAGCATCTTCATGTTCATCACTGAAATTACCAAAACTCTGACGAAAACCACCTCCTGGTCTCGTCTGCATTTTGGCTCCACCTCCACCCATCCCTAATCCTGGCATAAATATGTTGTATCAATTATCTAAATGTTTTAATTGAAAAATCCGCTTACTACGCTCCTCTAGTTGCTTGCGAGCTTCCTCTGCTTCACTGGCTTCTTTTTGACTCAAACGAGCCTGATACTGCGGCGTCTCCTTGAGTTCAGATTGCATGCGGGCGAGTTGCTCAGCAATGCGCTGGCGATCTTCAGCCTGCTTTTGTTCTGCCATCACCGCAATTTCTTCGGCAGTTGGTCCAGCTGGAGGAGCCGGTTCTACTGGCTCAGCCGCTGCTCCTGCTTGAGCACCAGCCGCCCCTACAGCCCCCTGCTGTTTTTGTTCATCCAATAATTGCTGCAACGCAGCTAATGGGTCCTGATTATCTGCCATGTCTTCCTTATGGTAGCAGAATAAAACTCAACAAAGCAAGCCTGAAGATCTGCTTGGCGGCTAAAAACATTGGGAATTAGCGCCCCGACTAAACCATACTTTTGTGGTCGTGGTGACCATTGCGATAGTCAGTGAGCTTTTCTTTGGTCTTGCGCAACTTACGCAGCGCCGCATTGGTCGCATCGACGATCGCGTCGTAGAAATCATAGCCATCGATTTCTACCCACACATCTCTGCCTGGCACCGCAATCTTGTATTTGACAGAAACTTTTTTATCAGCAGTCGATTTTTTAGTATCTTGCTCGAGATAAACCTCCACTTTTTCAACTCCAAAATCCTTCAGCTTCTCCAATTTGCGACTTTGACGTTTAATAAACTCCTGCAGGGCTCTGGTGACTTTCAAGCTCTTGGCCTGAACAATGACATTCATCATATCTTCCTTCTCTAGCCTGCCGAGGCAGACCATACCTAATAATTTCCAAAAAAAACGGCCTTCAAATTAGGATTCTAATTGAAAAAACCGTTTACACATTTCTACCTATTTAGGGTAGCAAAGAATTCACGAAAATGCAAATTATTTGAAAACTTAAGTCGAGAACCTATATCTGCCTTCTGCCCTCCAAAGCTCGAGCCAAAGTCATGCCATCAGCGTATTCGATATCGGCTCCGATCGGCAAACCATGACCAATGCGAGTAATCTGTAGCTGGTCTTTATTGTCCATTGAAGCATGGGTGATCATTTCCTTGATATAAAGCGCAGTCGCCTCACCTTCCATAGTTGGATTGGTGGCGAGCAGCAGCTCTCGCACTCCATCCAAGCGCTTAAGCAAATCACGCAAATATAATTGATCTGGACCAATGTTATTAAGCGGCGCAATACTACCGTGCAAAACATGATAGAGCCCATGGTAGTGATCAGACTTCTCTATCGCCAATAGATCGAGTGGTTGCTCCACGACGCAAAGCAAACTTCGATCGCGACTTTCATCGGTGCAAATTGAACACGGATTATGTTCAGCGATGTTGTGACAGTGATCACACATGACGGTATCACGTTTGAGAGCCAGGAGGCGATCGGCAAAATCTTCCAACTCGCTGCTGGGATTATGGAGCAAATAAAACACCAATCGAGCAGCACTGCGTGGACCAATGCCTGGTAGTCGTTCAAATTTTTCAATTAAGCGGCGCACCGCTTTTGGTAATTTTTGCATACGTCCATCTGTGCTGATTATTATTCTTCTTTATAGTCCACTGAGGCATCTTCTAATTGATCTTGCCATTTTTTGGTTTGTTTTTGGGCTAAAAATGCTTGGGTAGCCACCCACATTTGCTGCTCTACCTGATCTACACCAACACTTGCATCGATAATTTGCCAGCGCGAATGCGCACCCAAACGTGCCCGATCTTGCTTGGCTACTTGCAAGTATGCCTGACGTACTTGTTCGTGGAAACTAGTTGACTCATGATCAAGACGATTAGCTCCCTCCAAACTTAAACGGCGCTGTAAACCAACATTGACTGGTGCATCGAGCAAAAAAGTCACATCAGGTAAAGTCTTTTTTGTGGAAATATCGTTGAGTTGATTGATAATATCAACCCCAAATCCTCGCACCATACCCTGATACACCACACTACTATCTCGAGATCGATCCATCACTACCACTTTTCCAAGTTCCAAGGATGGCAAAACTATTTCTCGATAGATCTGCGCCCGAGCTGCTTGAAATAGTAGCACCTCAGTTGTGTAAGCCATACCTACATTTTTGTTGGACAAGACCACTTCACGAATTTGCTCGCTAATCACTGTTCCACCTGGCTCACGAAGCACCACCACATCCCTACCCTCTTTGATTAAGCGCTCTTTAAGTCGCACAACCTGAGTAGTTTTGCCAACTCCCTCACCACCTTCTAGAGTGATTAGTAGACCTTTTTTCTTCATTCGCTCCTCTTCCTTTTTACAGCTAATACGAGAACATCACTGTTATACCCAAAAAATCGTTTGAGCTCCAGCAGTAGCTGTTTGCTGACTGACTGAAGTTAGCGGAACTCCCCCTGCAAGCATTAATTGTAACTCCAGTTTTTCTTGAGATTTTTTTGGTAAATTTCCATGTAAAACACCACTCTGTAATTCCGCCTGATGAACTGTCAGCGTCAGTGGTCTTTTTTTTGATTTACTATCCGGTTGAGCACTCAGTAGCCAAGCCAAGCTATCACGCATGCTGGCACGCAACAGTGGTAATTTCTGATCTATACGCATCAGCGCTTGTTCACTATGGCGCCAATCCATGATCTCCGCTTCAAAAAAAGCAGTAATCCAAGGTTGAAGCATTTGTTCTTGACCAACTACTTCCTTCAAAAATTTACGAATTTTACGAAATGCCAGAAATACATGAATTGTTTTGTTGTATACATCAGCATCGTTCATTCCTGGCTCAATTTGACAATACTTTGATTCTTTGTTTTTTTCCAATTTATCATTTAACTTATTAATTAACGTCGAAAGACGCAAGTACACCTTGCTTTGAATACCCACATCAAGATGCTTCAACATCGAAAGTAACTCGGTAATAATATGTTGGAAATTGCGATGAGGATTACCTTCGGTGAGATTGCCAACTTGCTCACGTAAAGACCTAAAATCACCTTTCCACTGACCATTCACTGCCGGGGTGATTTCTCGGATAGAAAAAGTGGGTGCAAAACGTTCCCGAGCACTTTTGAGCGTTACGATTGTATCTGCCAGCTCAAACCACCATTCCAAGCTAAACGGTTGATATTCATGCTCTTGAGCTAGCTCATCTAATTCTCCAAGAATCAGATCTACCATATACTCTGGCTTAGAAGCAATTTGATTATGTTTAATAATCAAAGGATGAAGTGGACGATCGTCCTTATCAGCGGCTTGGTATCCTACACCATCCATCAGTTGAGCGAGTAGTTCTTGACCATCTCTAATCATGTTCGTCTACTTCCTCCCCGTGCTACCAAAGCCACCGCGATTGGTATCTGTAAATTGTTGCTTAACTTGTAGGATCACTGGTTCACGTCGCAAAACTATCATCTGTACCAATCGCTCACCTTTTTCGATGTGCACACTTTCTTTGGAAAAATTATAGAGAGCGGCCACATACTCGTCCTGGTCACCGCGATAATCATAATCACCAATACCGATGCCGTTGGCCATCAGCAAACCCTTTTTATGCAATGAGCTGCGCGCGCTGAGCACCACAAAATGATCATCTGGAACTTGCAAGGCAACATTGAGTGGCACATAACCAACGCTCGCTGGAGCAATCGTCATATCCAAACGACTATAGAGATCAAGGGCGGCTGCCCCAGTGCTTTTGTACTCTGGCAGCGGCAAGCTTTGATCGAAGAGTTTAATAGCAACTTCCATTTCGATATCAAAACTAAACTATCCGTGAGAAAATAGCAACTGCATATGCAGATAGAATCTTTTGTGCTTGGTGACTTACAGACCAATTGTTACCTGTTGTGGAATGAGGATTCACAAAATGAAGGTCAACAAGCCGTGATTATTGACCCGGCTGATGATGGTGATTTTCTCAATGAAGAATTACTGCGCCGCGGACTACATCTCGAGTCAATTGTGCTCACCCATGGTCACTTCGATCATTGTCTTGGTTTACTCAGTCTAGCGAGTGCTTGGCAAGTCCCCATCATGATGCACTTCGATGATCAATTTCTCCTCCAAGAAGCGAGCGCAAGTGCCCTGCATTGGCTCGGCAGAGAGGTTGATCCCGTCCCGCCCGCCACAGTTGACCTGGCACAACTACCGAACATTACGTTAGTTGGTCAGACTTGGGAGATCATTCACACCCCTGGCCATACTCCCGGCAGCATCTGCCTTCTCCAAAGAGAAGGCAAGGTTTTGATCAGCGGTGACACCATTTTTGCCCACGACTCAGTTGGTCGCACTGATTTTTCTTACTCTAGTAGTCAGCAACTCCATCATAGTCTGCAAAAACTTGATTCACTCACCAGTACAGGTGCTTATGGACAAGTTTTCCCTGGTCACGGCGAGAGCTTTTTTCGCTAGGAATACTTGAAAGAGCTCGCTACCCACGACGTGTATAATGAAACCATACAACAAAGCTATAAACCTATGCCAAACTACCAACTCAAACAAGCCAACGAAAGTGATTTTGCCCATCTCGTTTTTATCCAAAAAAACGATGGCTACAATCATGCCTACTATCTCACCGAAAATCGCATTGAGCGCCTGGTTGAAAGTGGTGAACAATTCTATATTCTCTATGTCGATAATCGTTTCGTCGGCTTTGCTGCAATTGATGCAGAAATTCGCATCCAACTTCATTTTTTCTCCATTCTTGAGTCTGAGAAAGATCAGAATTTTGCCGAAAAAATGCTCGAGCTTCTCCTTGAACAAGTTCGTAGCAAAGAAGTCCAACACAAAACTATTCATTGCTTCACCGAGGCAGATTCACCCCTCCTTGCTTTCTTAAAGAGTCAGGGCTTCGAGGAAGTTGGTTTCTATAAGAACCGCTACCAAAACGGCAAAGATGCGGTGATCGTGGAGAAAAAACTTTAAGCTTTTTTAATTCTCTGATAATGCAAGACTAGCGTACCACTGTCATTGATTTTTTGCTGATCAAACAAAGTAAATTGCCGCTCCACTTGACCGCTAAAAAGTTTAATCCCTTCACCGAAAACATAAGGCTCAACGGTCAGCAGTAATTCATCTACTAAATCTAATTGCATAAACAAAGCGTAGATATGCGCTCCGCCACAAAGAGCTACTTCTTGCGTGCCAATTGCGTGCAACTGTGCCAAAATTTCGGCAGGCTCAGCACTGGTAAACTCCAAGCTTGGATCACTAAACTCAGCATAACGACTAGGGTCGCTGGTCATGACAATCATCCTCCGCTCTGGCAGCGCTCGTTTAATCGTCTCAAAAGTTTTGGAGCCCATAATCATGGCACCTATTTCTTTGCTTTTTTTGGTAAAAAATTGCCAATCCTCTTTACTCGTCCAGGTCGTAGACGGCAACTTTTCTTTATCAAAAGGCGCAATGAAACCATCAATACTCATTGCGGCGATAAGAGTAACTTTGGGGCGATTATGCATCATGATTTTTTCCTCCTTTTTGCCAAGCAACAGCAGTTAATAAGGGCGCGTAAGCATCATCTGCAATGCTGATCGAGGCTGCTGCCAACTCTTCAGCGCTGGGAACTGCTTTGGTAAACACAACCTTGGGTGCATCAGTTACCACAGCCAATGGAGTCGTCTCTCCCACCTCACCCATCTCAAAAGTCGCTGCCACACCAATCGCCTCAGCTGCATTCACTTGCACCATGTGGATTTCTCGACCAAAAATATCTTTTTGACCAATGTGATTATTAAGCGCCCTAAATCCACAATGTCCAATGGTGGTCCCCACTACTCCCCAGCGCAAAGGGAATGAGCGACTATCAGTCACGATCAATCCCAAATGTTGAATTTGATAGTGAGCTCGCAAGCGTTCCCATAATTGATTGATTGTTTCTTGTAAATGTTCTGGCCACAACACAAAACATTCTTCTCCATCACTATGAGCATTGGACTCATCAATACCAGCATTCACTGCCAACGTCTGATTAGTGATCGTCAGCATCAGATCATATTTCGAAGAATGAGGGTCGAGAAATAATTCCGCTTCCTTAGCAACTAAGGCGTGTTTCTCAGCTCGAGCCTGCTCTCTTGTAAAACCCTGGGCTTCGCTGTGGGTTTTCTTGACCAGACGACCTTGACTGTAGCTAATAATTTTGGAGGTAATTGCTAAAATTGATTTTTCTGGCAGTTTCCCCTGCAAGACCATATCTTGCTCGATCGCCTCCGTGATTACTTGCAATAAATCATCATGCGCTTTGACAATGCGAGTGGCGATAGGGTGGATGTACATAAATACAATTTGTAATTACTGACAATTATACACTTTCACTTGCCATTTATTCTCGATATTGCTACAGTGTCCCTATATGCCATCACCACTCTCCCCCTATCAGAAACTTCTCAAAGAAGTCTTGGAAACGGGCAGTCGCGGCGAGAGCCAGCAAGAAGTTGATACCATCAGTAAAATTGCACCTGCTCCTCTGCGTTTCAAACTCAGCGAAGGTTTTCCCATTATCACTGAACGCAAAATTAGTGAAAAAATGTGGCGTGGAGCGATTGGCGAGATCATCGGCTTCATTAATGGCGCCCGCACTCAAGAACAGCTAGAAACCTATGGTTGTCACTGGTGGAAATCCTGGGTGACAGAAGCCAAATGCCATAAGCGTGGCCTAGAAACTGGCGATCTCGGTACTGGCTCTTATGGTGCTGCCTTCCATGATTTTCCCACTGCCGATGGCGGCACCTTCAATCAATTCAAAGAAATCATCGAACAAATCCAAGAATTCCCCCACCTCAAAACCCACTTCATCAGCCCTTGGATTCCTCAGTACACTATTCGGGGAACTGGTAAACAACAAAAAGTGGTCGTCTGCCCTTGCCATGGCTGGATTCACATTCGTATCATTGATGGCAAATTGACTCTCCACATGTTCCAGCGCAGCAGTGATGTCCCCATCGGTTTACCCGCCAATTTAGCTCAATATGCGGCTCTCACCATGATGATTGCGGAGGTGACTGGCTACGAGGCATACGAATATGTGCACAGTTTTTCTGATGCCCATATTTTTGTCGATCAAGTCGAACATGTAAAACAACTGCTCGAACGCGAAACTCGGCCTCTCCCCAAAATGATTCTGAAAAACAAGAAAAAAGACCTGTTTGCCTACCGAGTCGAAGATTTTGAATTAGTTGACTATAATCCCCATCCGGGTATGTGGGATATCCCAGTAGCAGTTTGACGAAAAAACCAATGGAAAAAAATAAAACTTCATACATCAATCTTAATAACGCTCGCGAGAATGAGCAGATTGCAGTGATGCAAAAAATTGCTGACGAAAATCACTGTCCTTTTTGTCCTGAAAACTTAATGCTCTATCACAAGCAAGACATTCTGATTGATGGCCAATATTGGCTCGCTACCTATAATCAATGGCCTTACCATCACACCAAACATCACCTGCTCATTATTTATAAAGAGCACGCCACTCACCTCGCCGATTTAGCTGATGGCGCTGGTAGCGAGCTGTTTCATATCGTCAAACAACTTGAACAACAATTTGCCTTTGAGGGTGGCGGACTAGCCCTGCGTTTTGGCGACACCGACTTCTCTGCTGGCACCGTCAATCACCTCCACGTGCAACTCATCGTCCCGGATGCTATGGCAAAAGATTTCGAACCAGTGCGAGTTAAGTTAGGATTGCAGTGGGAAAGACGAAAATAGCCTTTCTACAGCACGTAGCAATCTTTCACCCTTGAGCGAGTTTGCTCTAATTTTTCTAATTCATGAAGTTCCGCGGTGCCAAAATCCACCAACACTACTTCCACTCCCGCAGTTTGCAAAATCTCTAAACCATCAAGCACTGCATAGCCCTTGGCGTAGTACAATTTTTTGATGCCGGCCGCAGCGATTTGCTTGGCGCAAACTGGACAAGGAAAGGTCGTCACATATAATTCTGCACCCTCGACTGCCGCTCCTCTTCGTGCAGCCTCCGCGATCAAAGCCGCCTCAGCATGAATTGAACTGCTAAATTCTCCCCCCACTCCAGAAGTAAAAGAAATTCTAGGATCGCTGTTTTTATATTGTTGATCAGCCATTGGCAAGTGATAGTTGTGACTCATCAAAAGCAACTGACCATCCTTCACCAACACGCTTCCGACATGTCGCCACCAATCGCTACTGAGTCCAGCTTGGGTAAAAGCCTGTTGCATCATCGCTGCTTCAAAGTCAGTTCGACTAATTTTCACTCCAGTGGGAGGCACTTGTTTTTCACTCAATAAATTTTTGTCCCAACGCAAAAAAATTGGTTCAAAAACAGGTGACGTTTGCATCGTCAAAAGTGTTCTCGCCATAAAATGACCAATATCATCGTCAGTCAACACTACTGATTCGACCACATGCGAACCTGTTTTTAATGAATATAAAATTTCATCAATTTCAGATATTTTGATTGATTTAACAGTATTAAATATATTCCATGATTTAATTGCTGGAACCGCTTTATCGACAGAAAGAACCCGAATATCTTTTTTTAGATACTCCAACTCTTCGAAAACAAGCAACTCTTCTCTGCTGAGCACATACAGATCGCTGCCCGCATATTTGGCAAAAAATTCTTCATAACCGCGGTGCAAAACGGGAACATACGCAAAAAGTACGTGCATAAAACTACTCTCCTTTGTATTGATTAGCTGGTTCGCAGCTCATCAAGAACTTCTTCAATGCTTTTAATCAGTTTAGTGCGCATTCGATCTTCAATTTTGCGAGCAGTATTCATCTGCATCAGACGAATCTTGGCAGTGGTGGAAGTGGTTGCCATTGGTTCAAGCACCACAACTTTGCCGCAGATCTTTTCTAAACTTTTGATGGTTTTATCATCATAGGTAGCAGCAGTCGCAATCAACACATCAGGCTTGATGAGCTTAATGAGGCTGAATTTGGGGGCTCCTGCTTCCTTGAGCACTACATAATCGACGCTACGCAGATGAGTGAGCATTTCCATGCGTTCATCTTCTGGAACAATAGGTCGATTGGGTCCCTTGCGTTGCCGCACCTTAGCATCGCTATCTACGCCAACGATCAAAACGTCGCCATAGTCGCGAGCTTTATCGCAATAACGAGCGTGTCCAATATGAACCAAATCAAAAGAACCTTGTGTAAGGACAATCTTTTTCTTTTCAAGTCGCAACTGCTTAATAATCGGTTGTAAGTCCTTATCCTGCAAAATGATGTGCGCGCTGGAATTAGTCATAACACTTAAACTAAGGTATAGGGAACTTGATATTTAAAAGCAACCGCTTGCACACGATCCAACACTTTTTGCACTACTAACTGCTGTTCTGCAGCAAACTGTTCCAATACTGCTGATGCCGAAAGACGTTGATCAAAATACAGAGATAATACCTGATCGGCCAATTCGTAGGTGAAACCAAATTCTGCTTCATCGCTCTGATTTTCCCAAAGTCCTGCTGAGGGAGCTTTTTCCAAAAATACTGCAGGCAACTGCAGTGCCTGAACTAACTGACGCACCTGGGTTTTATAGAGGGTGCTAATCGGCTCAAGGTCAGAGGCCTCATCACCAAAGCGAGTGAAATATCCCAAATAGTGCTCTGACTTGTTTTCAGTCCCCACCACCAGCGCGTCCTTGGTTTTGGCATAGTCAAAAACAGCGATCATTCTCATTCTGGCCATCACGTTGCCTTTGCGCAGCTGGTCCTCTGGAGAAATTTGCAATGACAGACTCACCGCATCGACCATCGAAGCAATGTTAATGATTTTACGATTAGCCAAAGGAATGGCACAAAAATCGAGAATGGTTTCGGCATCGCGCATATCTTGACGGGCATAAGGAAGCAGTAATGGAAAGACTCTATTTGGACCTAGCGCCTGTGTGAGTAAGGTCAATGATAAGGCACTGTCAATGCCGCCAGAAACGGCAATGACTGCCGTATTTTTTTGTTGTTTGGCGAAGGTTTCTTGGATGAAACTCACCAAACGAGCAACCACCTCAACCTGATTCACTTTCAAATCTGGCATGCTATGATTTTTTTGACTTTCTAGCTACTGAAGTCGATTTAGTTAATGGCTTATTTTTCACCTTGCTCTGAGACTTGTTTGAGTAAGTTTTATTAGCAAAAAGTTTTTCTTCAGCAAAGAACAATAGGTATATGAGTGGCAAAACACCAACAGTGTTAAAAATTAATAGAGCAATAAACCAAGCTAGATGATTGGCGCGCGCAGCGCGCCACAAAGCTACTGCTCGCAAACACAAATCAAGCAAGAAAAAAAATCCAAAAAAAGTAATTACGGCTGGCCAAAATGGCCAAAAATGAAAAGAATATTCTGGCATCATCATATAAAGTTCATTGTATCATATCGAGAAACCAACACTCCTCTACTTCTTTTTGATTCGCACACCCACCATATCAATTTTGGCAAAATCCTCTCGTGCCAAACCCCAAAACTTTTCTGATAATTGCTGAGAATAGGTACTAAAAACCCCTCGACCCATCGCACTACAGAGTCTGCGATCATAATCACGAATTTTATCAACTACCTTTTGACCCAACTCATGAAAAGCCGCTTCATGCTGATAAGGATTTTGAACAAATAAGTCGTGGATTTTCAAAAAATCAGTAAATAATTGCTGATTTTCTGCCACCATTTTTTGGTAATACTCGCGATATTTTGTTTGTGCCATAGCCCATCATGCTTTTTGGAAAAGCCCTTCTTTCTGAATATAGTTACTGATAGATGAATCAAGCAATGATTGATTATCTTTCCCCTCCAGCAAAGCCTCGCGTACTGCGGTTGAAGATACGCTGCTTTCTATGAAGCCTTGCAGCGGAATCATTCCCTCATAAAGTGGCTGCAGCGGATATCCTGTCCGAGGATACACATAAAAAGGATGCTGCTGCAACATCTCTTGATAGTGATGCCATAAGTGAAATTGAGCAAGATTGTCTGAACCAATTAAAAAAGAAAAGTCATGTTCTGGATATTTCTTGGCCAAAAAAGTTAATGTGGCGTGCGTTTGGCTTTCAGTTGTTTGTCGAATTTCATAGTCTTCGAGAGCAATTTTATCTTCCCAGGTGGAGCCATATTGACGGACTAAACTTGATTTAAGCAGCGCCAACATCGCCAGTCGATGTTCGGCAGATACAAAATCTTTGGCGAAACTATGATGACCGACAGGCAACAACCAAACTTGATCAACTTGCTTACCATCTGGTAACTCATGCAGTAAAACCTGCTCAACCATGCGCTGATGACCAAGATGGGGTGGGTTGAAGGTGCCGCCAAAAACGAGAATATGCATGATTATGTTTGCTGCTTACTTTTAGTGGATTTTTTACGAGTGGTTGTAGTAGCTGTGGCACGCTTGCGTGGTTTTGTCACCTTTTTACTCACTGCTTTTTTGCTCGCTGATTTAGTGGTGGCTTTAGATTTAGCGGTGGACTCACTTTTGGTTTGGCGGGTACCTTTACGCGCTGACATTTTCGCTTTCCATTCTTCTCGCTTTTTTTTGATCTCCACCCACTCCGCGGCAGTTAATCGGTAGTCTTTGGCTGGTTGTTTCCAGGAAGCAAAATCACATGTTGGATACAATGAGCAACCATAAAAAGGCTTGCCCCAGCGGGTATTTTTGACCACTACCTCACCCTTTTGACAGAGTGGACAGTGCTGGTCAGGCAGAGTTTCCACAATGTTTTGTGTATATTTACACTCTGGGAAACGACTGCAGCTACGAAATTTACCAAATCGACCATTGCGAATCACCACCTCGCCTTCATGACATTCTGGACAAGTTTCGCCTGTTTTCTCGACAGGAACTTGGACTCGCTCTGCTTCTTGCGTAACGGCGCTAATTTTCTTGGCTAGAGGCTTGTAGAACAAATCTACAATTGCCACCCAATCCTTTTTACCTAAGGCAATTAAGTCGAGATCCTCTTCCATATTGGCTGTGAAATCGTAGTCCATAAAATTGCCGAAGTGCTCACTGAGGAAGTCACAAACAGTAATTCCAATTGGCGTGGCAAAAAACTTCTTCTCTTGTCTATCGACATACGCACGATCCACAATCACTGAAATAATTGAAGCATAGGTACTTGGACGACCAATCCCTCTTTTTTCTAGTTCTTTGACCAGTGAGGCATCGTTGTAACGAGCCGGCGGCTGAGTAAATTTTTGCAAAGCATTCATATCTAGATTGTCGAGTTGATCGCCAACATTCACATTTGGCAACACCTGATCTTCAGCAACACTAAATAATTTGCGCCAACCAGCAAATCGCAAAATTGAACCACTCGCTCGCAACAGATAGCGATTGTTACTTTGCAGTGCTGTTGCCTGCACCACAATAGTGGTCTGGTCGTAGACCGCTGATTGCATTTGTGAGGCGAGAAAGCGGCGCCAAATCAGGTCATAGAGCTTGATGTGCTGCTCACTCAAACTTGCCGCTTTATGGAGCACCGTAGTTTTATCAATTTCCAAATCAGTAACTCTGATGGCTTCATGTGCTTCTTGAGCATTTTTAGATTTTTTGGCAAAAATTCGTGGGGTTTTGGGCAAATATTCT
>CAITDX010000058.1 GCA_903891335.1 uncultured bacterium | reverse complement strand
GTGGCACTGCGAGCATTCAAGAAAACTCCTCAGGGTGAAAAAACCATTGATGGTTTTTTCTTGAAGGTGCCGATTATTGGTGTGCTTAAGCAAAAAGTGGTGCTTACTGACTTTACGCGCACCCTTTCTCTATTGCTGGGTGCTGGTGTGTCGCTATTAGAAGCTCTTGATATCGTTGCTGCTGCTATTGGCAGCGCGGTGTATCGCGAACAGTTGCGGGAGGTGAATAGTCAAGTTGAGAAAGGCGTGACGCTTTCGGACGCAATTGCTCGGTATGAGAATTTTCCAAGTATCTTGCATCAAATGATTGCGGTTGGTGAGGAAACCGGTAAACTCGACGAGATTTTGGCCAAAATCTCTGAATATTTTGAAAAAGAAAGTGAGTATGCAATTAAAAATCTCACTACGGCCATTGAGCCAATGATTATGATTTTTCTTGGCATTGGTGTAGGTTTTATCGTTATTGCAATTATCATGCCGATCTACAGTTTGACGAGTCAATTCTAGTCTGGATCTCGTTTTACTACTTGAAAGCTTCTGATAAATTGCGGTAGACTGAAAAAAGGATGTAGTCTTATGCAAAAAATGAATTTTCTTCGCCAGATTAGAAGCCAAGCGGCTTTCACCATGATCGAACTCTTGATTGTGATCGCTATCTTGGGTATTTTAGCGGTGGCAGTACTTGCTGCGATTAATCCAATTGAGCAAATCAATCGTGGTCGCGACACTGGTTCTCGTGGAGATTCAGAGCAGTTGCTCAGCGCGATTGATCGTTTCTATGCCTACAAAGGATATTATCCATGGGTCAGCAATCCCAATGACACTGATACCCTGCCTTGGCGTGGTGTAGCTGCTGATACGGCTATTACCATCGAGAGCGGCACGATCACAGCATGGGCAGACAATGCCACTCCTACTCCTTGTTATGTACTTGATAAGATTGCAGATGGTAACACTGATGGCTCTTGTGCTGGCACTAATGAGCTCAAACGCAGTTTCGTCGATAAAATAACCAAAGATGATTACAACCATTTGTACGTTTATTACAATGGTGATCCAGGGGCTAGTCTGTACGTGTGTTTCAAGCCTCAGTCAGGTGCCATGCAAGAGGATGCAGCTGCTCGCTGTGGCGACACCTCCGGATCTGGTCTTCCCGATGATCTCCAAGGTGCTGCTGCCACTGTCTGTGCAGAGGGTGATGAATATATCTGTCTGCCCTAAGGCATGATGATGGTTTATGAACTTTTCTTGATTGCTGTATTTGGATTTTTTCTTGCCAGCTTAGCCAGTTTTTTTCAGGTGGTGATCTATCGCACTAATCGAGAAGAGTCATTTGTAACTGGTCGCTCGCGTTGTGAGCATTGTCACAAGCAGATTGCTTGGTTTGATAACATTCCGCTCTACTCTTTCTTGGTGTTGGGTGGGCGTTGTCGGTCATGTCGGAAATCTATTGCTATTTCACACTTTGTTCTCGAGTTTTTAGCATTTGTAAGTGCTTTCAGCGTGTATTGGTGGCCAACTATTGACCTATTGGCGAGTTTGCAGTTTTTTTTCTTTTTTATATTATTTTTTGTGATTGTGGCAGATTTGCGTTACTTGCTCATACCTGACTTTTTTGTTGTGTTGGCGAGCATTTTAGCTCTGGGGATTGTCAGTCTCTCAGAGGGAAATTGGTTGGAAATACTAGGTTCGATAGGTGTGGCCCTGGGATTTTTCATGCTCCTTTATTATTTAGCCAAACGTAGTTTACATAAAGAAGCCTTGGGTTTTGGTGACATTAAATTGATGATTCCTCTTGCCTTAATTTTGCCTTGGCCACTTATTATCGTCCAGATTTTTTTAGCTTTTATTTCTGGAGGAATTTTTGCTACACTGGTATTGCTTTTACGATTGAAAAAATTTGGACAAAGCCTGCCATTTGCTCCTTTTTTAATCGTGAGTTTTATCGCAACCTATTTTTTTGGCGAGACAATTTGGCAGTGGTACACAGGACTACTATTTTAGCGAGTGTCTATGCGCATTCTTAAATTCTTTTTTACTTCATTGATTGGAGCATTGGGCTTAGGAGTGATTCTTTTCTTCTTTGGTCGAGAAATTGTACTGGTTGTTGGCGGTGCCATGCTCAAGAGTGATTTTAACAGTTTACTTGATCAGAGTTTCGCGAGTGAGTGCGTTCAGCAGTTTGGCTATGCCCAAGAAAGTTACAATCAGATTCGCTTTCTCTCCCCTAGAAATTATAATCTTGAAGTTGTTTGTGCCGATTTCGTTGATACACCAATTAAAATTTCAGAAAAGCAACTGCCATTGCTGGTTAATAAAACGTCCACCACCACGGGTTTTATACTCAACAGTGATGATGTGCCTAATTTTATTCAGCTGCACGCGTTGGGTCGCACTATGTGGGTATATACCGATGGAGGTAATATACGCACTAATTATTTAACTAAGGCGGATTTAGACTATGAGGCTGGCCCAGAGAGTGCTTGTAGTGCGTATAACGCCACTTGCTGTGCTTTAGAAATGGAGAGTGGTGTGGGCGCGGTTATCACGACCGCCACTGATTGTCCCAAGAGTTGCTATGCAGCGTGCTCACTGCGACCAACTGTCCTTTCTTTTAACTCTCGACCTGGTTTTGATCCAAGTGAGCGAGTGGTTGAAGTGCGTGCTGGTGAGCCAGTGACCTTGTCGTACGTTATTGCCAATGGCAAGAGCGATGTTTTTGCTGGTCAATTGATTAAAGATGAACAGATTAGTTGGTTGCAGAGAATCCAAGCCTTGTTTCGTGGTCAACCAGGCCAACATGAGCTAGGCTTGTCATTGCCAGTGACAGTAACGGTTGATCTAGGCGATGGGACGAGTTGGCAAGGACAGTTGCTGCAAGATACCTTTGATCATACATATGACTGCGCCAATCGAATTTGCTTCTTTCAGGTTCGGTTAACGGCGAGTGATGCAGCAGGTGTCTTGTCAGCAGACAACGAATTAGCTAAGATGGTAGTGAAAGTGAATCGATAAGACTCACGAGAAAAGCTTTATGCAAAACAAAACACGGCAACGGGGATTTACTTTGTTGGAAATCTTGGTGGTGATCTCAATTATTGGAATTTTAGTGGCACTTGGCACCGCTGCTTTTAGCACCACCCAGAAAAAAAGTCGTGACGCGCGGCGCAAAGCAGATATTAAGGCGCTGCAAAATGGTTTCGAGCAATTTCACTCTAAAGAGGGTGCGTATCCCACCACTCTCCTTGAAGCTAACGATACCACGATTTTTCCGTCTGGTTTACCGAGCGATCCCAAGGGCACTGGTGAAAATATCTATACTATCAATTTAAGTGCCGATGAGTTTTGTGCTTGTGCGCTTCTTGAGAGTAGTGTCGGTAATGCGGCAGCCTTGCCTGATGGTGGAGCGACAACCTGTAGCTATGGATCAGGTGATTATTATTGTTTAGGGAATTTGCAATGATGCAGAAACAACGTGGTTTTACCATGATTGAATTGCTGGTGTCGGCCACGGTAATTATTTTGTTGACAGCAATTGGTTTAGTGAGCTTTAGTCAGGCTGCAATCAGCAGTCGCAATGCCAAGCGCAAAGCAGATCTAGAAACCATGCGCCAGGCGCTCATTCTCTATCGGCAAGATTATGGTTATTATGCAGGCACAACCACGTTGGATTTCGCTACTCTAGTGAGTACCCTCTACACCAATGAATATCTCTCTGAAGCCAATTTACTTGATCCCAAAAATAGTGCTCCTTATACCTATCAAGCAATTTGTTCGACGGTGAGTGGTTCAACCTGCACCAAAGTGACGCTACGGGCAGTATTAGAGCCAGATGCAGAAGTGTATGACATCATCGCACTCTAAGTACCGACATGCTGGTTTTACTTTCATTGAGTTGTTGATGACGGTGGCAATTATGATGATTTTGCTTGGTTTTGGTTTGGTGAATTACATGCGTTCACTTGACAAGCAGAAGTTATATCAGATTGGCGCCACGGTCGAATCAATGCTCAAAGATGCTCGCTCCAAGGCGCAAAATGGTTTTTTGGGCAGCGATGCGCTGGGGTACTGTACGCAACTACAGGGAGTGGAAGTAGCGAGCACGCTTGTTGATGGCGACGTGCAGGTGATTGGTCGCTTGCGTTGCAGCGATGCAAGTACGATTGTTTACGAGACCTATGCTCCAGAACTCAATAATTTAGCTTTTGATACTCAATTTCAAATGACTTTTTTAGCCAAGCAAGGTGCTGCAGTGTTACTTGGTAATAGTCAGGTGGCAAGCGGTGCTGCGACTCTAACCAATCAGGTGGGAGCAGTGGTATTTACTCTGGATCAGGGAGGAACGATTAATGTCAGTTATGAATAGCCGTCGGTTGCAAACTGGTTCAACATTGATTGAAATTTTAGTGGCAGTGACCATTATTGCCCTGGTTTTGACTGCAGTCAGTGCCATGATTTTCATGTCGATCAAACTGGCTGATAGCAACGAAAAACAGCAGCTAGCTCTGCAAAAGGCTGAGGAAGCACTGGAGTTTTTTCGCAAGGAACGGGCGATTTGGAGCTGGACGGCTTTCTCTACCCCATTGGTTGATCTAAGCACCTATTGTATGAGTAGTTTACCTGAGTCAGTAGCGAGTATTTCTGCGCAATTGGGCGAATGTGGAGATGAAGATGTGTTGGAAGCGGCTCGGTATAGCTTCAAACGCCAGGCAACAGTGACTTTTGAGAGCGCTAATCGCCTGAATGTGGAAATAGAAATGTTGTGGACTGATGGGACGAAGGCAAAAAACTTAGTACTTGATCAGCAATTTGAGAATTATTAATCTAATTTCTTGTCACCACTCCCGAGCCAAAGTCTAAACTGGTAGAGCGAGCACTATTACTCGCTTCCCCATCACCAACTTTCAAGACGAAGTCAATTTCAATATATTTTTTGCCTTCTTGTGTAGGGTAGCACGTAAAAGTGAGGTTTTGGACAGAATCTTGGCTAAGATTGTTGTCTTCAGTTAGATGGGTGGTGCGCGTAGCAGAGACAGAGGCAATGTGATTGTTCTCTTCGCGCAAAGTGGTTTCTAAGCCATCTTCACCCACTAAAATCAGGGAAGTGGCGGGACTGCCGGCACAGGCAGAGCTAATTTCATTGGCACTCCGAATCATCTCCACCATTTGCCGCATGGCGTTGCCACCAGACTCACGGAGATTCTGACTAATGCGACTTTTGTAGGCGGTGGCAAGAAAGGTAATAAATAAACTGCTAATTGCCAACATCATCAAGGCAGTGATGCTGGTGGTCACCAATAATTCCAGAAGAGTGAAGCCTTTTTGCATGTATTTACTGACTGATCAATTGCGGATCAACCTCGCGCCAATTACTCAAGCTTGTTTTAAGCTTGGTTGGCCAGTTGACGAGTAAGTCGGGGCGATAAATGAAGTTTTCAATGGCCTGGTTGTTGTTGAGGATGGGACCAAAGTTATTATCATCGAAGGTGCGATTGAGATTGACTCCGCCCCACCCCACGAAGGTGCCAGCAGCAATGAGTTTTTTGTCTGGAGGAACTTCACCGACAGCGCTCTTGCTTTGACTAGTGAGAGTGCCATTAGCAAGGAAAACACCCTCTAGATTGGCGTTGGTGTTGTTGACCGTAGGAGCAGTAGGAGCGAGTGGGTCAAGTTCATAGCCGACATTGGGAGTGATGAGGATATTACCACTGACGATGAAGGCAAGGAAACCACCGTTGGCAACGCTGGTAATTTTACGGCTAGTGTCGTTAGGGTTGCTGTCATCGAGGGTTAAGTTGCCTTCGACGAAGACTACAAGTTGTTGACCACTACTCAAGTTAAAGCCTTGAGTTTCATCAATACTGACGTTGCCATCAATATGGACGTAATTGATGTCGCTGGCTTGCCACCAGGCTGCATTGGTGAAGTCAGCAAGCAGTGGCTCCGTGTCTTCCCCATTGCCAATGGTCTGAATGGAATCCTCAGCGAGACTATAGAAGTAGTCGTAGGAGTTTTGGTTGAGATTGCTGCTGAGGGCGTAGGAATTGACATTAGTCAGGCGAGTGGCTTCATGGAAATAGCTATGGTATTCAGAGCTCGTATCGCTACTTTGGAGATTGTTGTTGTTTCCAGAATACGTGATGGGAAAACCTCCACTGAGCTCAGTGTTAGAGCTAGGCATTGGAGCCATGAGTGCGGGCACACAATTGCCATCAGTGGCACAAAAAGTAGCCGGCACATCAGTGGTGATACTACCTAGAGCAAAGAGATTGCCGCCGAAGATTTGAAACCAAGAACTATTGGAGAGGTTGTATTCTTTGAGATAAAAGTTAACATTGGCAAGCGGCGAGGTGACGCCAGAATAGCGGCAGAGGTAGGGATTGATTGAGTTAAGTGGCGCAGGACAAGAACAGACATAATTGGTGCTTCCCGTTTGACCAGAGAGGTCAAGAGTGACGGTGTAGCCAGTGCCAGTGCTGGTGGTGTTGATACTGTAGTTGCTAGGGATGGTGTAGCCAAAAGTGGCGGTGTGGGTGCCGGTAGTGCCGGTGGCGCTGAGATTGAGGCCGCTAAGACTCAGTGGGTTGCTCGTGGCTTGGGTACAGTAGGCACCACTCAGAGCTGCAGAGACATCTTCTTGGATGCTGCCTTGAATAAGTGGATTGGTTGTTGGAGCAGCTGGGGGTGGAGTTGGTTCACCACCTCCACCATCAGGGTCAGTGGGTTGAGGAGTGGGGGTGCTATTGGGCTCACAATTACAGAGGACTTCGGCGGTTTCGTAGACGCAGTTACCCCCAGCAGTTGAACAAGCATTGCAACTAACGCTACAACAAACAGATCCAGATGGGTAGTAGTTATGAGGATTGCTGGGATTTGCACAAACACCGTTATCATTGCAGGTGTAAGTTGCACACTGAGCTGTTTGACCCGATCCCGTTGGGCAATTCTCATCTGTTGAATAGTTTAAAGTATGTGAGTAGGTTATGGTTTGTGTTCCACAATACCCGCTACAAGCGGTGTATGTTGTGTCTCCGCAAGCTGCTAGAACATAATTCTTTGTTGTTAAAAAAAGTATCAAGAATGCTGCATTAACAACAACAGGTTTTAATCGCATAGATTGGTTACAATGATTTTTTGCACGTAATTGGTGCTTGTTGGATTGAAATTACT
>CAITDX010000057.1 GCA_903891335.1 uncultured bacterium | reverse complement strand
CACCATGAATTTCAGTCTTCTCGCCGAACAAGAGCAAGATGCAGTAATTTTTACCTATGGCTCTCTACTTAATTCGCTTAATTATCCAATTCAAATCAATATTCAATCTCAAACTAAAGATGCTACCAAGTATTTGCGACTTCTTGACGAACAAGCTGCTAAAGCCAGCTCAGAACGTAAAAGTGCTCTCATTAAACAATATCGTGGCTTTGTTGAGAGTTTAATCAAGGAAAGAAACGTTCTCCAAAAAAGGTTTTATATTGTTACCACCGCCGGATCAGCTGAAATGGGACTCATCACTCCTACTGGCTTACTTCCTGGACAAAGCACCTTTAGTGCTAGCAATATTGAGAAAAGTATCCTACTAGAAAAAGCAGCCAACATTCTTGAGCCCAGACGAGAACACCTCATTGCTCAATTTAATCGACTTGGTCTTTTTGCTCGACAACTCACTACTCAAGAAATTATTCAAAACTTCTATATCAACTACAATCCTGAGGCAGCTGAGGGACAGGAAATTAGTAGCAGTGAAAACTACACCACTCCTCTTGTCAGGGCGAGTTTTGGAGGTAAATTTATGCAGATTAACAATCTTATGAGCAATCCAGCAACAACGAGTCAAACACCAGTAAACCCAGTAATGACTTCTCCCCCTCCTATTGAACCCACTCAAGCTTCGATACAAACACCCGCAACAACTATGGCTCAAATACCCGCAGCTCAGACAACAATGGATCAAGTAGTGGATAATCAAGTTGTTCAACCAAACATCGCTCAAGAAGCTCCATTAGTCAACTCGATGCCGGCTCAAGATCAAACTCAAACCCAACTACAGGAACAACCACTTCAGCAGGTTGTAGATCAAAATATTCAGGCTCTTGATCAAATTCAACCAGAGGCACAGCTACCCAACCCCACAATTATGCCTCCCTCCGCTGAATTACCCCCACAAGTAATTCCAAATATTACCGCGGCAGACAATCAACTCATGAATAATCAGGTTGAAGAACAAATCAAGACACAAGAAACACCATTATCAGCTCCATCAATTTCAGCGACTCCGCCTGAAACTCCTGCAGAAATTAATTTAAACCTAGATCAAAGCTTATTGAGTCAAGATCAATCACTTAACAACCAGGAGATACCGATTCTCAATCAAGATAGCGCTCAACTAAGCACTGAAACTCAATCATTAATTAATACGGCGACACCTCCTGCCACGCCCCCTACCACGCCTCCCGTCATACCTCAACTCACTACTGAGATGCCAGTTACTGACGTGAATCAATCTCAAGAAATTCAACCCCAAGAAAGTCCGGTTCAGGAAGAAATTGACTTTAGTGAGGAAATCACCCCAATTCAAAATGTCTTCGATTCAGATGACGACAAAGAAAATAAAACAACCACATAATCAAGATGTTTAATTTATTCAATAAAAAGCCAGTACTAAAACCAGGTGATCAACAAAAGATTGACGCCGAAAAGTACACTCAAGAAAAACTACAAGAATTTTCTAGAGGACTTGTTACGATTCAAGACATTATTGCTCCAGAAGCTATCGAGGTTGATTTTACTTTTCAAAAAATCAATTCAACCTACACTCGAACAATGTTTATTGCGGGTTATCCTCGGGCTGTCCCCGCTAACTGGCTCTCTCCGCTCATTAATTACCCTCATCAAGCAAATATTTCAATGTTTGTTTTTCCATCTGATACCGGAGATATTCTCGACAATCTAAAGCGAAAAATCACAGAGATGGAAGCTGAAATCACTTCAGATATTCGCGCTGGTAAGATCAGTAACATTAACACAGAAATCAAGCTCAGCGATGCTCGAGCCATGCGCGAGCAACTCGCAGCTGGTTCAGAGCGGTTTTTTCAATTTGGCCTCTATGTCACCGTCCGCGCTGATAGCAAAGAAACCCTCGATAAAGTCACGAAAAGCATCCAAGGTACTCTTGGTGCGCTTATGATCGTTTCTAAAAAATCAGCTCTACAAATGGATGAAGGTTTCAAAACCACCTTGCCAATGGGAATTGACAAGCTACAGGTAACTCGCAACATGGATACCACTTCTCTAGCGACGACTTTTCCCTTTACTTCCTCAGAACTAACCATGGAAACTGGCATTGTTTATGGCATCAATGAACACAATGATTCATTGGTGATTTTTGATCGGTTTAAGATGGAAAATGCTAATATGGTGATTTTTGCTAAGTCTGGTGCGGGTAAATCCTATACCATTAAACTCGAGGTGCTTAGACAACTCATGTTTGATGCTGAAGTTATCGTGCTTGATCCAGAGCATGAATATGAAGAACTTTGCAAGATGGTTGGAGGTGAATACATCAACTTCACTTTCGGTTCTCAAGCAAAAATCAATCCTTTCGATTTATCTAACATTTATGAAGAGGGTGAAAATGAGCTTGGACAAAAAATTCTTTCCCTTCATGGCTTGCTTAAAGTCATGCTTGGAGAAATGACTCCTCAACAGGAAGCACTCCTCGATCGCTCAATTATCGCTGCCTACAAGGCCAAGGGCATTACTCCAGACCCAGCCACTCAAAAAAACACTCCTCCGCTCATGGAAGACCTCTATAAGGCATTAATTGGCATGGAACAAGATGATAGCGACGATATTGCTGCTCGACTAGAAAAATTTATTACTGGTTCATATCGAGGTATTTTTGATCAAGCCTCCAACATCGATATTAGTTCACAATTTACCGTTTTCTCAGTTAAGGAAATGGAAGAGTCACTGCGCCCAATTGCCATGTATGTCATCCTTGACTTCATCTGGACAAGAGTAAAGAAAACCCTCAAGCGCAGAATTCTTGTTATTGATGAGGCCTGGTACTTCATGATGCATCCGGATAGCGCTGCTTTTGTCTATTCAATGGTAAAAAGAGCTCGTAAATATTATCTTGGCATCACCACAATTACTCAGGATGTGGAGGACTTTTTACGCAATGATTATGGAAAAGCCATCGTATCTAATGCCTCCATTCAATTCCTAATGAAACAATCCACATCTTCTATCCCTGTCTTAACTCAAACTTTCTATCTTTCAGAGGGTGAACGACAACTACTTGTCTCATCAGATGTTGGTGAAGGGGTCTTTTTCGCCGGTCAAAACCACGTTGCCTTGCGCGTAATCGCCTCTCCTGAGGAACACAGAGTAATCACCACTAATCCTGAGGAGCTTGTGCGTAAAAAAGACGAGAAAGAAATTAAAAAAGCAATTAATGCTGCTAGCAATCCTCGCTCTGAGAGTTATGAGAAATATCAAAAAATGCGCGAACTACGCAAACAAAGACTAACGAATAGTGGAGAATATCAGAAAGCTACTAATCAACAAGATCAAAAAACAAATGGCTTACCTTGGAAAAAATCAGAAATAGATCTAACTCAAGACCCGCTTAAAAATGCTCAAAAAAATGCTGAAGCTGCGCTAAAAAAAGATAGTCAAACTGCCGGACAAGTTAAAACCATTTTTGGGGATGATGATGAAAACATTAAACCCGATAATCATGGAATTTACAGCATTAACGACTATCAACCACCCAAATAAGCATCCTAAGGAGAGATTTTGCCCCTTGCTAATTGTGGAAAACTTTGTGTATAAGTGTTTTTGCTTTAGTTCACCCTATTATTTCTGCCCTAGAGATAGATTGTGCTTGCATGTCAGAACAAGTGTATGACACTGAAACTATTAAACAAATTTGGCAGATGACTATGGCCGACCTAGAGTCGAGCCTTAGTCCTGCTTTTTTCAACACCTGGATTATCCCAAGTCCTCTTACAGACATTCGTATTGAGAATGATCAAAAAGCCATAGCAACGATTAGTTGCATGACTGCTTTCCATGTCACCAATCTTAAAACCAACCTTTATGGCCAAATCAAAAATTCTCTAGAAAAGTACATTAATAAGCCTCTAGAAATTGAGTTCGTTGTTACAGATCTGAGACAAAAAAATATTCCCACCAATCATCAAAATATCGGCGAAGTGAAACGTGCTATTTCGGCTCAAAAAAGCTTTTCTCAAAATGAAGATGAACGATCGAATAATCAATCTCCAACAGTTGAAGAACTCTTTTCAAAAGCCAATATTACCAGCAACACTGTCGACAAAGTTAAAATTAAGGCAGGTCAAATAGGACTCAGAGAAGACTATACATTTAAAAGCTTCGCTGTTTCCTCAAGCAATGAAATGGCTCATGCGGCTGCCACCGCGGTTGCTAATAACCCAGGAACTAGCTATAACCCTCTCTTTCTCTACGGAGGAGTTGGCGTGGGTAAGACACATTTAATTCATGCAGTTGCTCATCACATCTTACAGAAAAACCCAGAAGCAGAAATTATTTATGCCTCTGGCGAACAATTTACCAATGAAATTGTTCGTGCTATTAAAAGTCACAACACCCTACAGCTGAAAAATAAATATCGGAAAACCAACCTGCTTTTACTAGATGATATTCAATTTATCGCTGGTAAAACTGCAGTGCAGGAAGAGTTTTTTCACACTTTCAATGCACTTACCGCTATCAACTCACAGATCATCCTCACCTCAGATCGCCCGCCACAGGAAATTAGTCTCCTAGAAGACCGCTTACGCTCTCGTTTTGAGGCTGGACTCATGATCGACATCCAACAACCAACCTTTGAATTAAGAACCGCTATTCTTCTATTAAAAGCCCAATCAAATAAATTAAACATTCCAATTGAGATGGCTCAAAGAATAGCTTCTCAAGTAGATAGCGCCCGAAGAATTGAGGGAATTATTAAAAAAATTCGCTCAGCAGTTGAATTACAAAACCTTCCACTAGATTCAAGTCTAATTGATCGAGTACTTCAAACTGAAGTCCGACAAAATCAAAAAAAAGTCATTAAGGCAAAACCTCAGGATATTATTAAAACCGTAGCGAATCATTATCATATTAAGCAAAGCGCAGTGCGCGGCAAGAGAAGAAGTAAAGAATTGGTTCGAGCACGACATGTAGCCATGTACTTACTCCGCAATGAACTACAGATACCACTTGAGGAAATTGGTCAATGGTTCTCTGGAAGAGATCATAGT
>CAITDX010000056.1 GCA_903891335.1 uncultured bacterium | reverse complement strand
TGTTAGTCTAGTAGGCAAATACCAAAAGCGCAACTTCAAAGATCGCTAAGAATGAGATATAATGACCCATCTAAAAAAATTGCAAATCGGAGAGGAGGTGATTTTTCTTGCCAATCGTTATTCGCGCCAAAAAAAATCAATCAACTGGAGACTTAATTAGACAATTCAAAAAGGCAGTCGTAGCGACCTCAATCGTTCAGATTGTCAAGGACAGACGGTATTTCCAAAAACCCTCTAAAGTTAAGTCTATTAAGACCGCTGAGCGTTCTCGTTTGAAAAAACGCGCTCACTCTCTCAAGAAAACCAAGAACATTTCTCCTTTGGCTATCGCCAAAATCAGAGCCAGACTTGGTGCTTAATTTGCAATTTGTATTGCATATAACAAAAAACCCGCTTATATAAGCGGGTTTTTTAGTGAGTTTTTCAAAGTGAAGAATGCAGTTTAGTAAGCCGGATTCTGTTTTAGACGATGATTTATCTAATGCGCGCACTTGATGGCCATGATAGGGAGTAGAACCATTAAGGTCAAATTCGGCGCTCGCAACGGGGAGGATTGCCATGACGCTCGACCGAAGTCGCTTGTCATATCCAATAAGCTGGATCGTTTCACCCAAACGCTACTTTGGCTCGTCTCTGTTGCTCTAACTGGCTCGGCTTGCGCCGATCCTCTGGCTTGCGCCAGAGCACCCTCTACTACTGTTGTCCGGACTTTCCTATCCTGACTAAAAGCCAAGATCCATCGTCCAAACCACATTCTTCAAAGGCAGATTGTATTTCTTCTCTCTGCTTTTTGCAAGGCAATGCAAACAAAAAGAGAACCACTTTGCAGAAGTATGCCTTGCACGCACCTCTTTTTTTTGCTAGAGTGATCTTTTTGAAAGGCACACTTATGACAGATGAAACCAAACAAATTAGCGCCAGCGACGATTTAGCTCTTGCAGCTCTCAGTGAGGCAAGTCAACAGAGCGACACTGATGAACTCGCTGAGTCTAATCAGCTCGCTGATACCCTTAATTCACTCCAAAACCTCATTGAGAAACATGCCCGTGAACTCACTCGAATTGAAGGCGAACTCAAAGAAAAGCGCCAAAGTCTCAAAAACATTTTTGACAATGACATCCAATTAACTGAAGCCAAGGAAGAAGTGGATCGTCACACTCAGGCTATGAAAGAGCGCCGAGTCCAACTGCAAAACGATCCTCAATCCACTTCACTCAAAATTGATGTCGCTGAGCTCAATCAACAGAAAAAAGAACTAGAGGAAACCCTCAGTAATCACTTAGTGAACTACCATGCCCTCACCAACTCCACAAGTTTTGACACCAGTGACGGTGACCAGTGGGATTTCAGCATCAAAGCTAAAATCAAAGCCAAGAAAATCTAGTTTTTCTGTTTTTCAAAAACTCTCCCGAAAATGCAGCGCTGCCAATATATGATCGGTGTGAACTTGTTGCGCCTGATCAAGATCAGCTAAGGTCTGTGCCACCCGATAGAGTTTGAAATATTGACGAGTAGACAGCTGTTGCTTGTCGGCGAATGTAGTGAGTGCAGTAGTTGCCGCTGGTGTTAATGGACAAAATTCTGACAATAATTGACTGGGTAAATCACCATTAAAAGCGAGATCAAGCTTGCGATACCGCTGAGCCTGCCTTTTAACTGCTGCCATGATGCGCTCTTTTGCCTGAGTGTGATTCCATTCAGAAATAGTAGTCATCGAATTGACTCGATGATGTGGCGAAGCTGATTCTAAATGTAGTAGCAAGTCAAACCGATCAAGTAGAGGACCAGAAAAACGAGCTTTGTAACGACTTATCTCGCTCACACTACAGCGGCATTGCTTTCTTTGACTGAGCAAATATCCACAAGGACAAGGATTGCTGGCGGCGAGCAAGATGAAGCGGGCGGGATACCGCCAATGCTCGCCGCCCCGACTCAAATCAATATAACCTGACTCAAGTGGTGTCCGCAGTGACTCAAGAAGTTGGGGACGAAACTCAGCAAATTCATCGAGAAACAAAACTCCCGTATGAGCCAAGCTAATTTCACCAAAGTGCGCCGCACTTCCACCACCAATCAACGCTAGTTGTGTGCAGCTCTGATGTGGACTTCGAAAGGGCCGTTGTCGCAATAACCCATTTTGGAGCAAACCACACAGCGAATAAATTTTGTTAAGCTCCAAAAACTCTGCTTCGCTCAGATCAGGTAAGAGACTCGGCAAACAACGAGCCAACATCGTTTTACCAGCACCTGGCTCACCAATATACAACAAATTGTGTCGACCGGCTGCAGCTATACAGAGAGCTTGCTTAGCTTCTTCCTGACCAATAATTTGATCTAATTCTGGAGAATCTAGAGTGGGCGCCACAGTGATTGATGATAAACTAGAACTAGGGATAAAACGTGATAATTGTCCACCTTTTGCAACTTGCAGTAAATCAGATAGAGATTGAAGTGGATAAAACTCTAATTGTGGTAAATCAGGTAATTCCGCACTGTTTGCCGCTGGATAATAAATTTTTTGTATACCAAGAGCAGCTGCGCTTAAGGCAATCGCCACCAGTCCTTGTACTTTACGCAAGCGACCGCTAAGGGACAATTCTCCTAAAAACAAACTCTTACTGACATCAAAGTGCAATAAACCGTAGAGCTGTAAAATCGAAACGGCAATCGCCAACTCTAAGCCACTGCTTTTTTTACTTATATCAGCAGGAGCAAGATTAACCACGGTTTTCTGTGGTTTAATTCGCACGCCAGATTGTAACAAGGAAGCAGTAATTCGCTCCCTCGACTCATCAATCACTCGACTCGGTAAGCCAATAATTACAAAACCAGGTTTACCAAAAGTAGCTCTAGTTTCAACCTCAACTTTGATCGTGTCGGTTCTTCGATTGACGGCGCTATAGATCATAAAGTGCCACAATACTAGCAACACTAGGTTGCAAAATTACCCATAAACACATGCTTGCATAGCATTGTGGAAAAAGAGTAGACTAAATAAAGCCATAATAGGCAGGTCATTTTTTTTATAAAAGAAATAAAACACACTTATGAAAAATAAATTCACAAAACAAAACTTCGACCAAGTCAAAACAGGTCGCAAAAAAACAATGATGATCGTGCTTGTTTTAGCTATTACCATCCTCTCTGGACTAGCACTGGTATCAGTTCAACTTATAGCCAACAATAATACTTCGCCAACCTCGGTACAAGCAGATTCAAACTTCCAACCCAATATTAATGCCGGTTTCACTGATAACTTTAGCGATGGAAAAGTTAATGATGACCGTTGGAATGATTATAAAAACTTTGACAAAATCCAAATTACCGAAAGTGCTGCTGATAATCTTAATATTCTGATTCCTGAGGGAAGTACGAGTGGAAAGGCCAGACTGGGAGGTGTGACCCTCAAAGAACAAATTCCTGCGGGAGATTTCCGAAGCACCATAAGTTTACACAAACCAAAAATTCAAGGAAGTGGCACTGGCATAGCAGGCATGTCATTTTCTTCAACGGGAACCGATGATGATGAGTCTGTCCGTGTGTATTGGAGAGTTGATGGTACTAAAAGTGAGTTGATTATGACTGCAAAAGATAGCACTGGCAAACTCATTGAATCAAATGCAATACAAGTAGAAGCCGCCAAAGTCAATCTTAGCTTGTCACGAATTGATAAAAAATATGTAGCCCACTATAGCATTGGCATTGATGATGATCGCAACCTAGTTAAAATTGGCGAAGTCGAAGATCCAAAAGTAGGGGCAGCAGGTAAGGTAAGAATTTTTGCCAATAACTTAGGAACCGATAATAAATTTCCAAAAATTGTTGCGCGAATTGACAGAGCAAGCCTAGCTTGGCATGATGCAACAAAAGCCGATAAAGAAGTGGTCTCTGATTCTTTCACCAATGGTGAAATTAATCAAAATAACTGGCAAGTAGATACCACTGATGGTACGAGTGTTAGTCAAAACCAAAGCGATAATCTCGTCATGCGGATTACTGCAGGTAGTCAAAATAATAAAGTTAAGGCCGTTTCACTCGTCAGTAAAACCGTCGTTGATGACAATAAAAACATGAACGTCACCACGCAAATGTTCAAACCGGTTGTAACTGGAGAAGGCACTGGCAGATCAGGTATGCAATTTTTAACAAAAGCTCAAGACAATGAAGGTTCAAGCTCAATCTTTTGGGAAGTAACGGGCAATTCCAGTAAGTTGATTTTCATTGTTCAAGGCAAAAAAGGAAAAACTTTGGCTCGAGAAGAAGTTGAGCTTGCAAGTGATGTCAACAAGGTTGCCTTGCGCATCTCAAGAAACAAAGATGGATACATTGCAATGTATAAAGACCATCTTAAAAATGATGAGGGAGGTTGGAAACGATTTAGCAATCGAGTTGTCACTAAAGCAACCGATAAGGGCAACTTCAGGATCTTTACTTCCAATGTCGGAAGAGACAAAAAATATCCAGAAGTAAGAGGTCGCTTTGACTTATTCCGTGTCGGTTACGTGGAATAAACGAAATAGCACAGAGATCCTTGGTTTTCATTTCACCCAATCTCTGTTATCATCGTGCTATTACAGTCATGTTAAACGAGTTTTTATATCAAGTTAAACGTCCGTTTCATTTTATCAAAACTGGCTTACTCAAAGGCTTGTTAGCTCAGATTCGCTATGGCTTTCCCAATCGCAAACTCAAAATTTTGGCCATAACTGGCACTGACGGTAAAACTACCTCAAGTACTTTGCTCTATCACGTTCTACAAAGTAGCGGTAAAAAAGTTGCCCTAGTTTCAACCGTTGGGGCATATATCGGCAGTGAAAAAATCGAAACTGGCTTTCACGTTACTAGCCCCAGTCCAGACCAACTCTTCGCCTTTATGCGTCAGATGGTAAATCAAGGCATAGAGTACCTCGTTCTTGAATTTACCTCCCAAGGTGCGTACCAGCATCGCCTATTTGGCCTGCAATTTTTACTCGCTGGGGTCACCAATATCGATCAGGATCATTTTGATTACCATCTCAATTATCAAAACTATTTGACAGCCAAAGCTCTCGGCCTACAAAAAGCTACCACCGTCGTCCTTAATCAAGACGATCAATCCTACTATCGACTCAAAAAACTACTACCTAGTCGCAAGTATCAGCTTATGGAGTATGGCACTGATGTGCCACTACCCAAAGTAGTTCAATCTGCAGTTGCTGCCCGTTTTCCTGAGCCATTCAACCAAAACAATGCTCGCTTGGTGACTACCATGGCTCAGACACTCGACATTACTAATGCAGACATTGCTGCTGCTATTAAAACATTTCCTGGCGTCCCTGGTCGCATGCAAGAAGTGCCAAACCGCAAGGGTTTACACATTTACATTGATTTCGCTCACACTCCCCAGGGCTTACGCAGCGCTCTCACTGCTTTGCGCACCATCATGCGCAAAGACAAAAACAAAGGCCGCCTGATTGCCGTCTATGGCTGCGCTGGCCTGCGTGATGCCATCAAACGCCCTATGATGGGAGAGATTGGTGTCGAACTTGCTGATTTGAGTGTCTTCACCGCTGAAGACCCACGCACTGAAAACATCTGGTCGATCATTCGCCAAATGAAAGAATCACTCCAAACTGGACACAATAAGGTCATCTCCATTCCCGATCGCCAAGCAGCTATTAGTTTTGCCATCAACAATCTCGCAAAAAAAGGTGATGTCATCGGTATTTTTGGCAAGGGTCCAGAAAAAAGCATGTGCTATGGCACAGAAGAATTACCATGGAGCGATGAGGCAGCTGTCCAACAAGCCCTCAAATCCTAATGCAATTACTTAATCACAAGCGTTTCTTTTTGGTCGGCATCAAAGGGGTAGCAATGACCTCAATTGCTCAGTGTCTCCTCGATGCAGGCAAAAACGTGATTGGCTCTGACGTAGCTGAAGCATTCGTCACTCAACCAATTCTTGAACGCTTGCACATCCCTGTGCAGAGTATTCAAGAACTGCCAGATTTTACCCAACTAGGCATTGATGCAGTGATCTATACTGCTGCTCACCAAGGCATCGATAATCCACAAGTCCAGGCTGCACTGCGACTTGGTTTGCCGATTTATAGTCAAGCAGAGGCTTTGGGACATTTTTTCAACCAACAGCAAGGGATTGCAGTTTGCGGTGTGGGCGGCAAAAGCACTGTCTCAGCCATGCTCAGTTTCGTTCTCGAACAACTCGTGCCAAAACAAGTTTCATTTTCAGTGGGGGTAGGGGAGATTCTCGACATGGACCGCACCGGTCGCTACCGACCAGCAGCACGCTACTTTGTCGCCGAGGCAGATGAATATGTAATCGATCCGCATGCTCAAGCCAAAGGTCAACCCATCACACCTCGCTTTGCCTTTTTACAGCCCTTTGTCACCATATGCACCAACCTGCGCTTCGATCATCCTGATGTCTATCCTGATTTTGCCGCTACTAAAGACACTTTTCGCAAATTTTTCCAGCAACTCAAGCCCAATGGTTTGCTGATGATCAATGGCGATAATGATGATTTGGTCACACTCAGCCGACAGCTCGGGCGTGATGACATGCGCATCAAAACCTTTGGTAAGGGTTCGCAGAACGACTACCGACTCGAAGATTTTGACTTGGCGTTACTCGTACCGGGAGAGTTTAATCGCCTCAATGCACTGGCTGCGCTAAGCACTCTCACTGAACTTGGCTTTGCCAAATCGGATGTCCTGCAAGCGCTCGCACGTTTTCGCTCCACCAAACGCCGCTTTGAACTTGTGAAACAGACCGATCAAGCAGTCCATTTTGATGACTATGCTCATCACCCCAGTGAGATCTTAGCCGTCATCGATACCCTCAACCAAGAATTTCCCAACCGCAAGAAGTTAATTGCTTTCCAGCCACACACCTTTTCTCGAACTCGCCAGCTCTTCGACGGCTTCGTCGATGCTCTCGCCAGCCACACTCAAGACGGAGACGAAATGCTTCTGATCGATATTTTTCCTTCAGCTCGAGAAGCTTATGATTCAGAAATGAATTGTGATTTGCTGGTTGAAGCGATCAAGGCTAAATATCCCAACTGTCACGTTCAGAATCTGCACACCATTACAGCACTCGCAAACTACGTCCAAACCACCCCTCATCAGTTATTTATTACCATTGGTGCCGGAGATATTTATCTTGCACATGATTTGCTGTGAGGGTGATATAATTCTGTTGTTCAAATGGTCGCGCCGCGATGGCGGAATAGGTAGACGCGCGAGACTTAAAATCTCGTACTAGCAATAGTGTGTGGGTTCGATTCCCTCTCGCGGCACTTTGGACAGTACAAACATTAAAAACGGAGAGTAGTTCAGATGGCTAGAACGTACGCTTTGGGAGCGTAAGGTCGCAGGTTCGAGTCCTGTCTCTCCGACGGCGAGCGAGGCGCTATACGGCATAGATGATGAGAGTCGAAGCGCCCGCCTAGTCCCCGAAGGGGACGACAAACATTCATGGAAACGGCTGGCAAGCCGTTTTTTTATTTATTGAAGGGACTTTGGGGGAGAAGCTGTGGTTCGCCTTATTGAGCAAATAATGCACACGAAGCGTTAGCGAGGAGCATTATGCTCAACAACCCACAGTCTCTGTCTCACCATTCTTCATATTTACTTTTTGTAGTTTATAACCTACAATTAAATTCATGAACTTGCTAAAAACAGATGTTTTTGACAAATGGTTAAAAAAATTAAAAGACCAAAGAGCCAAAGCCATCATTCAAGTTCACCTCAATCGATTAATTGAAAATAAACCTGGCAAGATTAAAACGGTTGGAGATGGAATATATGAGAAAAAAATCGACTATGGACCAGGATATAGAATTTATTTTATGCGCTTCAATCTTGATTTAATTGTCTTGCTCTGTGGAGGCGATAAATCTACCCAGAAAAATGACGTCAAATATGCCAAATCTCTGATTAGCGAAGTGACCTCAGAAATAAAAGGATAACCATATGAAACTATCTCAATATAAAACCACTGACTACTTAAAAACAGAAACCGACATCAAAGAATACCTCAAAGCTTCTTTTGAAACAGGTGACAGCAAATTAATTGCGCGCGCTCTTGGGGATGTTGCCAAACTCAAAGGCATGAGCAAAACAGCTAAAACCACCAAACTAGATCGTAGCAGTCTCTACGAATCACTCACTGAGCAGGGCGATCCTAAACTAAGCACCATAACCAAACTCATCAAAAGCTTTGGCTACTCCATCTCCATCACCTAACCCCTCTCCAAACGCGCTATAATGACCTCATGCGCCTTCTCGCTCGTCTCTATCGTTTCATCTGGGGCCACAAATGGCCCTTCATCATCGGCTCTATCCCCATGGTAGTAGCGATGGTCCTCAACAACATTGCTCCCTTTTTCATCAAATGGCTCACTGAAAGTGTCGGTCAACAACAATTCGATCAAGCCTTTCAACTCATCTATCTCTTCGCTGGATTCTTGCTTCTCGCCAACATTCTCGAAAACCTCGGCTACTACATCACCGACAAAAACATGGTCGCCACTTCCAACAGCATTGCGCAAGCGGTGCTCAAACACATTCACAATCTAGATTTTGCCTATCACACCAATAAAAGTTCTGGCAAAC